>JANPIH010000354.1:0-3941 GCA_031424895.1 Rhodospirillales bacterium | reverse complement strand
CGCGGCGACGACAACTGCAATGGGCAAACCTCTTTGCAACTTAACTTCGCGCCTATGGGGCTTGGCCCCTGGCTGGTCTGGGCAGAGCCCAGCCTGCCTTTTCTTCGCGCCTATGGGGCCGAGCCCCTGGACCTCATACCTTAAGGATTGGGGATCAAAGGGCCCCCGGCCCTTTGCGGGTCCAGGGCAGAGCCCTGGCCTTGCCCTTCCTTCTTACCGCCCGAGCACCGACGCCGCCGGCGTATAGGCGAACCCCAGATCGCGCGACACCGCCTCATAGGTGATGTGCCCGGCATGGACATTGAGCCCATTCAGCAGGTGCTTGTCGTCGATCAGCGCCTGCCGCCAGCCTTTGTCGGCCAGCGCCAGCGCGAACGGCAGCGTTGCGTTGCCCAGCGCCTGGGTGGAGGTGCGCGCCACGGCCCCCGGCATGTTGGTCACGCAGTAATGCACCACGCCTTCCTCGATATAGGTCGGGTTGGAATGGCTGGTCGGTCTGCTGGTTTCCAGGCAGCCGCCCTGGTCGATGGCGATATCCACCACCACCGAGCCCTGCCGCATCTGCTGCACCATCGCCCGCGTCACCAGCTTCGGAGCCGCCGCGCCGGGCACCAGCACCGCGCCGATCACCAGGTCGGCCTCGATCACCGCCGCCTCGATCGCCGCCGTGGTGGAATACAGCGTCTGCACCTTGCTGCCGAACATGACATCGAGTTCCCTCAGCCGCGGCAGCGAGCGGTCGAAGATCGACACATGCGCGCCCATGCCCACGGCCATCATCGCCGCATGCGTGCCCGAAACGCCGCCGCCGATGATCACCACGCGCCCCGCCGGCACCCCCGGCACACCGCCCAGCAGCACGCCGGCACCACCCTGTTCCTTCTCCAGGCACTTGGCGCCAACGTGCACCGACATCCGCCCGGCCACCTCGCTCATCGGCGCCAGAAGGGGCAACGCACCCCGCGCGTCGGTCACGGTCTCATAGGCGATGCAGGTGGCGCCGCACTTGATCAGCCCCTCGGTCTGCTCCTTGTCGGCGGCGAGATGCAGGTAGGTGAACAGCACCTGCCCCTCGCGCAGCATCGCGATCTCGCCCGCCAGCGGCTCCTTCACCTTCACGATCATGTCGGAGTTGGCGAACACCTCGGCCGCGTCGGCACCGATCGCCGCCCCGGCCGCGCGATATGCCTCGTCGCTGAAGCCGATCGAGCTGGCCGCCCCCTGCTGGACCGTCACCTGGTGCCCGCGGGAGGTGAACTCGCGCACCGCATTCGGGGTCAAGCCGACGCGGTACTCGTGGGTCTTGATCTCCTTGGGAACGCCGATGCGCATGACAGATCCTTTTGCGGTGCAGCATGTTGCGGGTCGCGCGCCGGCTGATAGCCTGTCGGCCGCGCCGAGGCAAAGTACCAGGCAAAGTAGGGGGCAGTGATGAACACCACACAAAAGCCGGATGTCGTCCATGTCGGCGCCGAGGTGCCGCTCTGCTCGGCCCGCTACCTGCCGCACTTCACCCTGCACCCGTGGCGCGAAGACCCGGACTTCGCCGGCCGCGATGCCACGGCATTGATCGCCAAGGCCCCGGTGACGGCCGCCATCATCGCTGCCCTGCCGAAGCTGCGCTACATCGCCGTCTATGGCGTCGGCTATGACAAGATCGACCTCGCCGCCGCCCGCGCCCGCGGCATTACGGTCACCAACACCCCGGGCCCGACCGATGGCTGCGTCGCCGACATGGCCTTCGCCCTGCTGCTCGCCGCCGCCCGCGGCATCGTCACCGGCGACCGCTTCGTGCGCGACGGCAAATGGATGCAAGCCGCCTATCCGCTGATGCCGCGCATTCATTCGCGCACCATGGGCATCCTGGGCCTCGGCCGGATTGGCCTCGCCATCGCCCGCCGCGCCGCCGCCTTCGACATGAAGGTGCTTTACCACAACCGCCGCCCTGTGCCGGACGTCCCCTACAGCTATCGCGATTCCGTCGAGGCCCTTGCCCGCGACTGCGACCTCCTCGTCGTTGCCTGCCCGGGCGGCGAGGCAACGCGCCACATCGTCAACGCCGACGTGCTGCGCGCCCTCGGCCCCACCGGTATCGTGGTGAACATCGCCCGCGGCACCGTCATCGATGAGGGCGCCCTGATCGCAGCGCTGCAGTCCCGCACCATCGCCGCCGCCGGGCTCGACGTGTTCGAGCACGAGCCCCAGGTGCCCGCCTCCCTGGTCGCCTGCGACAACGCAGTGCTCATGCCCCATCGCGGCGGCGGCACCATCGAGACCTGGGAGGAATGCGCCGACATGGTCATCGCCAACCTGCGCGCCCATTTCACCGGCGCCCCGTGGCCGAACCCTATTCCCGGCGATTGACTTCCGCCCACCCAACCCGCCACCCTTCCGCCAAGGGCCGCGACGACGGCCGGGGAAAAGGGGAACGGGCCAATGATTCGCAACGACATCGGGCGTCGGCGGGTGATGCAGGGAGCGGCCGTGGCCGCGGCCGGCGCGGCATTGACAGGCGCGGCCGTAGCCCAAAGCCGGCCGGTCCACATGATCAGCCACCGCTACCCGGCGCTCGAGCATTGGGCCGCCAAGATGAAAACCGCCATCCCTGGCCAGGAGGTCAACACCCAGCTGATGCCGTTCGACAAGGCGCTGGAGCTGCTGACCATCGCGCTTTCCGCCAAGGCCGACACCGTCGACATCGCCTATGCCTCCGACGCCACCGTGCAGACCTTCGCCAAGAACGGTTGGCTGCGCCCGCTCGACGACCTTTGGGCCAAGTTGAAGGAGGAGTTCAAACTCGACGACTACGCGCCGGAAGTGCTGGAGAAATTCAGCTACCAGGGCAAGCTTTACATCATCCCGGCGAACCTGAACGTGATGTTCCTGTTCTACCGCAAGGACATCCTGGAGCAGGCGGGCGTGAAACCGCCCGCCACCATCCCCGAGTTCCAGGCCTTGGCGAAGCGCTTCCACTCCCCGCTGCGCTCCGGCACCGTGGCCTGCCTCAAGCCCGTCGATGCCGGGCTGAACGAGGCGCATTGGTATCTCAACGCCCTCGGCGACGGGTGGTTCGACCGCGACTGGCGCCCGATCTTCAACCAGCCCCGCGGCGTGGCCGCCATCGAGGCGATGAAGGAGACGGTGAAATACGCCCAGCGCGCCTACACCGCCGCGGCCAACGACGAATGCTCGATCGCATTCCAGCAGGATGCGGCCGCCATGGGCCTGCAATGGGCCACCCGCGCCGCCTCCATGGACGACCCCAAGCAGTCCCGCGTGGTCGGCAAGTTCGACTGGGCGGTCGCTCCCGGCGGCCGCGCCCGCTTCTCCGGCGACGGCTACGGCATCTCCAGCTTCACCAAACATGATCCGGAACGCCTGTTCCGCATCATCGCCACCGCCACCAACCAAGCCAACTCCCGCGAGGGTGCCGCCCTCTCGGTGCCCCCGCGCGGCAGCATCCTCAACGACCCGGAACTGCAGGCCAAGCACCGGTTCTACCCGGCGGCCTCCGCGGCGATGAAGACCAACCTCCCCTTCCCGCAAATCCCCGAGTTCTACGCCGTCGGCGAATTCATCACCCGCCGCGTCATCCAGGCCGTTACCGGCGAAATGGCGGTAAAGGCCGCCCTCGACGCCGCGGCCAAGGAGACGGAAGACTTCCTGCGGGGCAGGGGGTACTACAAAGGTTAAGAAAGAATCTTCTTTTTCTGGAGAAAAAGAATCAAAAAGACTTTTTTCCTCAGCGTCGGCACCGCCGTGTCTCACCGCAGGAACACCAGCGCAATTGGATAAAGTTTTTTCCCGCTTATCAACCAGTCAACACGGGGCTTGTACGCCTCCCGGATTTGGCATATATTCAGCCAGATCATGGAGTTACGCCCGATGCGCGCACTGATGCGGGGCCTTACGGACGCGGAGTTCGAGCGGCGCTACGGCCA
>JANPIH010000353.1:0-7561 GCA_031424895.1 Rhodospirillales bacterium | reverse complement strand
AACTGCGCCCGCCGTCCCGTCCTCATGCTCGTCAGCAACTACCTTGGCCGCACCGCCGACCGCCTCGCCCGCCTCTACGCCCGCTTCCAGGCCGGCACGCTGCCCCTCCCCAGGGCCACCCCGCGGCTCACCCGCGCCCGCCCCCCCCCCGCCCTGCCCCCACCCCCCGGCGCCAACCCCCGCGCTCCACTCCTGCTCCCCCTCCAGCCCTACGTCCTCGCCGCCGCCCGCGCCTGGCGCAAAAAATCCGAGTGACCCACGCCGCAAACCCACATCCATTTCATTTCGTTATCAATCCATTCCGCGCCCTCCGCCCCTCCCACCCCCTCGCCTTCACTTTCTCCCCCCACCTGCTAGAAATGGCGGCACAAAGTCCCCCCGGGAGAAAACCGTCCGATGGCCACCGCCGTCTCGCCGCTCGCGCAAAAGCTGCCCGAACTGCCCCCCCTCGCCGGCGTCCGCCTCGGCGCCGCCGTCGCCGGCATCCGCTACACCACCGGCCGCACCGACCTGGTCATGGCCGAAATGGCCGCCGGCACCACCGTGGCCGCCGTCTTCACCACCAACAAATGCCCCGGCGCCCCGATCGACTGGTGCCGAGACGCCATGAAGGGCGGAAAAGCCCGCGCCGTCGTCATCAACGCCGGCAACGCCAACGTCTTCACCGGCCGCGCCGGCACCGAAACCACCAAGGCCAGCGCCGCCGCCGCCGCCAAGCTCGTCGGCTGCCCCGCCAAACAGGTCTTCCTCGCCTCCACCGGCGTCATCGGCGAAGTCCTCCCCCACGCCAAGCTCACCGCCGCACTGCCCAAGCTGCACCAATCCCTCGCGCCCGATGCCTGGGAAGCCGCCGCCCGCGGCATCATGACCACCGACACATTCCCCAAGGGCAGCACCCGCACCGCCACCATCGGCGGCGTCGAAGTCCGCATCAACGGCATCGCCAAGGGCAGCGGCATGATCGCGCCCGACATGGCCACCATGCTCTGCTTCATCTTCACCGACGCCAAGATCCCCGCCGAACTCCTGCAATCCATGCTCTCCAAAGGCGTCGGCACCACCTTCAACTGCACCACGGTCGACAGCGATACCTCCACCTCCGACACCGTCATGCTGTTCGCCACCGGCGCCACCAAACACCCCAAGGCCGAAACCGCTGCCCAATTGAAAGACTTCCAGCGCGCCCTGAACGAAGTCCTGCTCGACCTCGCCCTCCTCGTCACCCGCGACGGCGAAGGGGCGCAGAAACTGATCCGCATCGACGTCACCGGCGCCGTCACCGCCAAATCCGCCAAGCGCATCGGCATGGCCATCGCCAACTCCCCCCTGGTGAAAACCGCCATCGCCGGCGAAGACGCCAACTGGGGCCGCATCGTCATGGCCGTCGGCAAGGCCGGCGAACCCGCCGACCGCGACAAACTCAGCGTTGGCGTCGGCGGCACCTGGATGGCCAGGGACGGCGCCGTCATCCCCGGCTACGACGAAACCCCCGTCGTCGCCCACATGAAAGGCCGCGAAGTCGACATCGCCGTGGACATGGGCCTCGGCCGCGGCAAAGCCACCGTCTGGACCTGCGACCTGACCCACGGCTACATCGACATCAACGGCAGCTACCGGAGCTAGCCCCTGGCCCTCGTCATCCGCCCCGCCACCCCGGCCGACCGGCCAGCACTCGACGAGCAGGCCCAGCTTCTGAACCTGTTCGAAGAGCCCCTTGCCCACGACCGCCGCCTCGACAGGGCAGGCGGCAAAATCGCGATGAACCACCTGCACGCTCGCGCCGCCGAAACGGGCGGGGCCGTCTTGGTGGCCCAACTGGATGGGGCGGTGGTCGGCCACATGGTCCTGACCTTCGAGAAGCATGGCGTCTATGTGCGCGAGGCCCTGCGCGAACACGCCCACATCGCCGACCTGTTCGTGCGCGCCGCCCATCGCGGCCGCGGCATCGGGCAGGCGCTGCTGGCTAGGGCAGAAACCATGGCCCTCGCCCGCGGCGTGCCGCGCATCACCCTGGGCGTGGTGGCCGGCAACAACATCGCCGAACGTACTTATCGCCGCTTCGGATACGATACATATGCACTGGAAATGTCGAAGGACCTGCCGCAGACCAAGCCTTGATGACAGCTTCCAAGTGCCCTGCAACCACCGGGCGCCGGCCGCCGTTAGCGCCAGGACATCCAGTCCCTAACGGTGGAGCTTTCCTCATGTTCATGCGCATCGACCGACTGCAGGCGGAACTGCCCGAGCCCAAGAAGCCCTCCCCAAATGCCGCCGCGGCGCTGCAGGAATTGCTCGGCGGCAAGTATGGCGAGATGTCCACCCTGGGCAACTACATGTTCCAAAGCTTCAACTTCCGCAACAAAACCAAGCTGCGCCCGTTCTACAGCCTGGTGTCGGCCATATTCATGGAGGAACTCGGCCACGTCGAACTGGTCAGCACGGGCGTGTCGATGCTGAACAACGGCCCGGGCGATTCCACCGAGAACGTCGATATCTCCCAGGCGCCGTTCAAGGACATGCGCGACACCCGCCTCGCCGGCGGCTTCTTCGCCAATGGCGGCGGCGCCATGCCGATCAACAGCAACGCCATGTCCTGGAATGCCGACATGGTCACCAGCACCGGCAACCTCATCATCGACCTGCTGCACAACTTCCACCTGGAATGCGGCGCGCGGCTGCACAAGCTGCGGGTGTACGAGACCCTGACCGAGCCAACCGGGCGCGAGATCTGCGGCTACCTGCTGGTGCGCGGCAGCGTGCACGCGCATGCCTACGGGCTGGCGCTGAAGCAGCTGACCGGGGTGTCGATCGAGAAGATGCTTCCGACCCCCAACATCAACCTCGACCGCATCCCCGAATGCCAGAAATACCTCGACGAGGGCAGCCACCGTCGCCTCTACCGCTTCGGTTCCGAGGACTACGCGGAGGCGTCCGGCGTGTGGTCGAACGACGAGGTCGCACTCCCGGGCGACCCGCCGGGCAACCTCGAGATCGTCGAAGGGCCACCGGATGGCGGCAAGATTCCCGAACTCGACGGCAACTACGGTGCCTTCGCGCCAGATTACGCACCCGAGGAGATCTTCGAGATCGCCAGCAAACTCTACAAGAAGTCACGCTAAGCGCACGCGCAGCGGCATGATTTCCGCCCGGCCGGGCCTTAGGGACCGGCCGGGCGGATTGCTGAACGTTCGCCTTTCCCCTTGCGGCGCCCATCGCCTTTGGGCACTTGCTAGGAGATGCCTCCGACAACAGTTTTCGAACCTCTGGCACCTCCCGGTTTCCAACCGCTCAGCACGGAGCGCCTGAAGCTGCGTCCGTTCCTGGCCGAGGATGCGGCCGAGCTTCATCGCCTGATCAACGACTGGGAGGTCTGCCGCAACCTCGCCGCCGTTCCCTTCCCCTATCCGCGCGACCTTGCCGACGAGTGGATCGCCTCCACCCACGCCTCCATCACCGCTGGCCGCGCCTATCACCTCGCCATCACCGGGCAGGAGGCGGACAAGGAGGTGATCGTCGGCGGCATGGGCCTGCGCATCGATGCCGCCGCCCGCACCGCCCGGCTGGGCTACTGGGTCGGCCGCCGCTTCTGGGGCCATGGTGTGGCCAGCGAGGCGGCCGGGCGGCTGTCGCGCTGGGCGCTGGCCAATCTAGACCTCGAACGCCTCGAAGCCACCGTCGCCACCGACAATGCCGGCTCCATCGCCGTGCTGCGGCGCATCGGCTTCCGCCATGTCGGCGAAGGCATGGAGGGGTTCCAGGCCCGCGGCGGCGAGCACAAGGTGCTGCGCTTCGTGGCAACGCGGGAGGACCTGTTCGGCCATTCCGCGCCGGAGCGCGAGGAAGGCACCGAGAAGCCGATCCTGCTGGTCGCCGCCTGCGCCCTGGTCGACATCGACGGCCGCGTGCTGTTGGCGCGGCGGCCGGAAGGTAAGAAGATGGCCGGGCTGTGGGAGTTCCCAGGCGGCAAGCTCAACGCCGGCGAAACGCCCGAGGCCGCGCTGATCCGCGAACTGAAGGAGGAGCTGGACATCGACGTTTCGGCCAATTGCCTCGCGCCGCTGTTCTTCGCCAGCCACGCCTATGCGCGCTTCCACCTGCTGATGCCACTGTATGTCTGCCGGCGTTGGGCCGGCACCCCGCGCGGGCGGGAGGGCCAGACGCTGGCCTGGGTGCACAAGGACAAGCTGGCCGAATATCCGATGCCCGAAGCCGACCGACCGCTGGTGCCCCTGCTGCGCGATTTCCTGTGAGGACCGACATGGCCAAGATGAACCCTACCGCCTGCCTGCTGGTCATCGGCAACGAGGTACTGTCCGGCCGCACCCAGGATGCCAATATCCGCTTCCTGGCCCAGGGGCTGGGCGAGATCGGCATCCCGCTGCGCGAGGTTCGCGTCATCCCCGACGTGCCGGAAACCATCATCGCCACGGTCAACGAATGCCGTGCCAAGTTCGACCACGTGTTCACCACCGGCGGCATCGGGCCGACGCATGACGACATCACCAGCGAATGCGTCGCCGCGGCGTTCGGCGTGCCGTGGGAGCCGCACCCGATCGCCTGGGCGCGGATGGAGAAAAGCTACAAGCCCGGCGAGTTCAACGCCGCCCGCCAGCGCATGGCCACCATGCCGCGCGGCGCGAGCCTGATCGACAATGAGATCTCGGTGGCGCCGGGCTTTTCCATCGGCAACGTCCATGTCATGGCCGGGGTGCCGCGGATCATGCAGTCGATGTTCCGCCACCTCGCACCCACGCTGGCCGGCGGCCCGCCAATCGTGGCGCGCAGCGTCTATGCGCTGCGGCTGGCGGAGGGGGTGATCGCCGAGGGGCTGACGGGCATCCAGGCGCGCTACCCGGCGTTGGACCTGGGCAGCTATCCCTATTACCGCCCCAGCGGCAACGGGGTGGCGATCGTGGCGAAAGGCAACGACCCGGCGATGGCCGAGGCGGCGATCGTCGAGGTGACGACGCTGATGACCGAATGCGGCGCCACCCCGATCCAGGGCGAACCGCCGGAGGCCTGAGCCCCCGGCGCGTTCGATCAGGCGACCAGCGAGGCACGCTCCATGCTGGCGCGGGCCCAGGCGGCGGCGGCGTCCTCGTCGAACAATTCCGTCAGCTTCTTCATCATGGTGCCGCCGAGTTCCTCGGCATCCACGATCGTCACCGCCCGGCGGTAGTAGCGGGTAACGTCGTGCCCGATGCCGATGGCGATCAGCTCGACGGCATCGCGGTTCTCGATCTCGCGGATCACCTCGCGCAGGTGCTTCTCCAGGTAGTTGCCGGGATTGACCGACAGCGTGCTGTCGTCAACCGGGGCGCCGTCGCTGATGACCATCAGGATGCGGCGATGCTCGGGGCGGGAGAGCAGGCGCTTGTAGGCCCACATCAGCGCCTCGCCGTCGATGTTCTCCTTCAGCAGGCCCTCGCGCAGCATCAGGCCGAGATTCTTGCGCGAGCGGCGCCAGGGGGCGTCGGCGGATTTGTAGACGATGTGGCGCAGGTCGTTCAGGCGGCCGGGGTTGCGCGGCTTGCCGTCGGCGACCCAGCGTTCGCGGGCCTGGCCGCCCTTCCAGGCGCGGGTGGTGAAGCCGAGCACCTCAGTCTTGACGGCGCAGCGTTCCAGCGTGCGGCTGAGGATGTCGCCGCACATGGCGGCAACGGTGATCGGGCGGCCGCGCATGGAGCCGGAATTGTCGATCAGCAGGGAGACGACGGTGTCGCGGAAATCGGTGTCGCGCTCCTGCTTGAAGGACAGGGCGAGCAGCGGGTTGGTGACGACGCGGGCGAGGCGGCCGGCATCGAGGATGCCTTCGTCGAGGTCGAAATCCCAGCTGCGCTGCTGCTGCGCCATCAGCTTGCGCTGCAGGCGGTTGGCAAGCTTGGAGACCACACCCTGGAGGTGCTGGAGCTGCTGGTCGAGCTGCTGGCGCAGGCGGCCGAGCTCCTCGGGGTCGCAGAGGTCCTCGGCGTCGACTTCCTCGTCGAAGGCGCGGACATAGGGTTTGTAGGTGTTCTCGTTCTCTGCGAGCGGCTTGTCGCGGCGCGGCTGCGGGCCGCCGGGCTTGTCGTCGCCTTCGGCGGCGGCGGCTTCCTCCTCGGAATCGTCCGCACCCTCGTCGTCGGCGGCCTCGCCTTCCATCTCCTCGGGCTGGGCGCCGAGCATGGATTCACTCTCGCTGTCGGACTGGCCTTCGCTGTCCTGCGAGTTGTCCTGCTGGCCGGACTGCTCGCCGCCGTCCTCGCCGTCATTCTCGTCGTTCTCGTCGGCGTCGATCTCGGCTTCGGCGAGGTCCATGGCGGCGAGAAGCTTGCGGGCGGCGCGGGTGAACTGGGCTTGGTCCTCCATGGTGCGGGCGAGGTCGTCGAGTGCCGAATCGGCCCCCTCGCCGAGGGTGCCGCGCCAGAGATCGAGCACCTTTTGCGCGGCCGGCGGGCTGGGTTCGCCGGACATGCGCTCGCGCGCCAGGAGGGCAAGGGCCTGGTGGACCGGCAATTGGTCCTTGCGGGTCATGCGGTCGAAGCCTTCGGCCTCGCACTCATCTGCAAGGCGGGCGCGCAGGTTGTTGGCGACGCCGGACATGAACTTGCCGCCGACGACCTCGACGCGGGCCTGCTCGATGGCGTCGTAGGCGTCCTTGGCCTCGCGGCGGGCGGGCATGCGGGCGTTGTGCACGGCGTCGTCGTGGTGGCGCAGGCGGAGGGCGAGGCTGTCGGCCGCACCGCGCAGCTTGGCCATCTCGTTCGCCGGCAGCGCCCGCGTCGGCAGCGGCAGGCGGGCGCGCTTGCCGGCCAGGCCGGAGGGGCCGGGCTGGAAGGCGACCTGCACCTCGTTGTTCTGCGCGATGGCGCGGAGCACACCCGCGGTGGCGCGCTTGAACTCCTCGGTGCGCGTGTTGTCCTTGGAACCGGATCCGCTGCCGCTCATCGCCGCCTCGCTCGTAGTAGTCATCCCGGCGAAGGTTCCGCCGGGAGCACGGTTGGGACGTCGCTGGCTACCGCTTCATGAAGGCGCCGGTGGCGACCTCGGCGTTGAAGCAGCGCTGGAAATACTCGGCCACCGTCTGGCGCTCCGCCTCGTCGCACTTGTTGAGGAAGGAGAGGCGGAAGGCGAAGCCCACGTCGTTGAAGATCTTGGTGTTCTCCGCCCAGGTGATCACGGTGCGGGGGCTCATCACGGTGGAGATGTCGCCGTTGATGAAGCCGGCGCGGGTGAGGTCGGCCAGGGCAACCATGCTCTCTATCTGCTTCTTGGCCTTCGCGTCGGTGGCTTCGATGCCCATCTTGGCCATCACGATCTCGGTTTCCTGCCCGTGCGGCAGGTAGTTGAGAGTGGAGACGATGTTCCAGCGGTCCATCTGGCCCTGGTTGATCTGCTGGGTGCCATGATAGAGGCCGGTCGTGTCGCCGAGGCCGACGGTGTTGGCGGTCGCGAACAGCCGGAAGCTGCGGTGCGGGCGGATCACCTTGTTCTGGTCGAGCAGGGTGAGCTTGCCCTCCACCTCCAGCACGCGCTGGATGACGAACATCACGTCCGGGCGGCCGGCGTCGTACTCGTCGAA
>JANPIH010000352.1:0-7663 GCA_031424895.1 Rhodospirillales bacterium | reverse complement strand
AGCCGGCCTGGCACGTGGTTTGGCGGGATCGCGGCGACCGTGGGCGGCGCGGCGGTGGCCGAGAGTTTCGTTCGTCGTGTCATGCGAGTCTCCGGTTGGTCCGGTTCGCATGACGGCGCTGGGGTGCCGCAGAGTGTAGGCGAATGTCTCCACGCTCCCCGCCTTGCATGGAAAGGTGAGCACATTCTGCAGCTGTGCGGCTGCGCAGCCGCAGGATGCCCTTGGCAAGGAGGGAGCAAATTTCGGCGAGGTTGTGCGGGAGGAGAGGATTGGCGGGCTGGTGCGGGGGCATGGCGATCCATCATGGATTGTCCTGCCTGTTACCTACGGATCGAGCCCCGATTTTCTGTCACCAGCCCGCCGTGCCGCTTTGCCACTCACGCCGGCTCTGGCACCTTTCCATAGACGTTTAGGAACTCAGGCTCGCCGTAATCGCCGGCTTCCTCATCGGCCATGACGCGCACGACATGCGCGCCAACGATTGAGCCGCTGTCCATGGCCTTTTCGGCACGACGTTCCGCGTCCGCAGAGTTGCGGCAGGCAATAGCCGGGCCGGGCTTCAGCCCGCCGCGCTTTCCTATCGTGTAGGGCTGGAAGATGATGCGTTGTGCGACTGCCATAAGTGGTCTCCATAAGCGCGCCATGCGCGACGAAAATGTAGTTGATGTTACGATCAGGGCGCACTGGCCAGAGCCTCGGGATTGATGCGACGCCACAGCGGGATCAGCTTCTTCTTCACCGTGCTGGTCGCGGGCGGCTTGGTGGCGTGCTCCGCGAACCACTGATCCATCTGACGCACCAGGGCACCTTGGGACGACGGGAGTCCGTCGACGAAAACCACCGCGCACACCTCGACCCAGAACTCATCCCAGTCAAATTGCGACCGTGCGCCGCGTCGCGCGGGTTCGTCGGTCATCAGCGCAGCAACCGTCGGGCTGATGCCATTCGCCTGTTCGAACCGATCAATCTCGTCCTGGTTGAAAACCAATACGGCGCGACGCACAACCAGATGCGGACCTGCGGGACTATCTCGCGGGATCTCCACGTATTGGTCGAGCTCTGCCCGAAACCGGCTGACCTTGCACTCACCGTTCTCGATGACGTGCCAGCCGTCGTCAGGCAGAAGGTCGATGGGCCCGCTGTGGATACGCGACCCGCGAAGCCGGCGACGCGCCTTCTTGATTGAAGGGTTAGCACACGAGCCGAACTCGACCTGGAGGCCGGCGACCATGGCGGCGACGCGCAATTTGTCTGTGATCACGTAGCCGGCAATGTCCCAGTCCGTCATCCTCCACCGGTCACAAAGCTCATCGAGGCGATAAAAGGGTTTTCGGGTATTGGTCATAGCTGTCCTCGTCTGGCTCTCAGCGGAAGCCGCTAGTGCGCATGCGGCGATAGGCGATCACAACCCGGGGAATATCGCGCTTCATGTCCGGGGGCAGGCGGTTCGCCTCTACAAACAGGTCATCCAGCTGGATGCCGAGAATTGCTGCCGCCTTCTCGATCAACGGGTCGCTTGGCGCCTTCTCGTGATCCCGCTCGATGCGAGACCAATAGGCCGGCGAGATGTCGAGCCGTTCACTGAACTCGTTGAGTCCGATGCCCATGGCGATCCGCTTGGCGCGGATGACGCTGCCGAAGCTCATGGCTGTCCTCCTGCGATGAGGCCGTAGCGCGCAAGGCGTACGGCGATGAACCGATCCGAGACCCCGAAGTCACTGGCCAGTGCCGCGATCACGCCTGCGATCGATTCCTCGGCATTGTTCGCGGCCAGCACCGGAGAGCCGGGACGACCGCAATTGGCGGCCCGGGTGAGCCGCAGCCCCTCGCTGCGCGCATGGGCTAGCAGCCGGGTGTGAACACGCACCGCCGGTACGAGTAACGCGCCCATGAAATCGTCGGCCCGCTGCTCCGCCTTGCGGGTGGCGCCGTCGAGCATGCCAGCCTCGGCTTCTACGTTGTGATACCGTCGGCCCGGCTCTTCGATCATTGAGGGCACATCGAAGATCACGTGTCCGAGCTCGTGCGCCGCGGTGCTGGCCGCCAAATCGGATCGGTCCGTCGTCGCACGCCGGTTGATCAGGACGCAGACCGTGCCGGGACGGTCTGGCTCCACCAAACATGCGCCTAGTGCTGGCTGCCCTGTCGCGTCGTGCAAATCATCAGTCAGATGCCAGCGCACTTCGATGGATTGGCCATTGATGTCGAACCGACGTGCAGCACCGGCGAGCAGATCGACGTCCAGCGCGTGCACGCTGTCGTCGATCGGCAACTGGGCCCGTACCTGCGCCGCGACGGCGCGGACGATTGCTGGAGAGACGTCTCGCGGGCGGCCCGTCTTGGGGTGATGTGGATATTGGACCCGGATGCGCATCAGGATGTTCCTCCTATGAACGTTAGCTGAATGGCGAACGCCTATGTTCACTTTATGTTCGCGTCGATGCGTATGTCCAGAACTCTGTGCGACAGGGGGTGCGTAATTCGGTGGAATTGATCACCAGGTGCGAATGAAGTTGGATATCGCGTATCTCGTTGATATTTCACTGGTGATCGTTCCAAAACGTCCCAATCACCATCGCGCACCATTGTTCCTCCCCTCCGGGCCGCGGCGTGTGCTCGTTTGCCGTCACGAGCAACTTGACCAGGACGGAACACTCGCATCATGGATCATCAATACGGGGACGCGGACATTTTCCCTTCTAAATGGGATCAAGGTCTTATCAAGACTGCTTCAGATGCCGCTGCACATTACACGCGTCGAATTGCCCGCCGCAGCGGGCTTTCGCCCAGCGATTGCGACGACCTGCGCCAGGAGATCCTCCTCGCGCTGCTCGCGCGTGCCCACCGCTATGACCAGATGCGAGGAGCGACGGCGACGTACGTGAAAGTGCTCACCCGCCATGCCGTGGCCGATCGGGCCAGGGCAGCGAAATCATCGTCGCTCCTGATCGACGCCGAGGCCAGGGTGCCGGATATCGCGGTGCCAATGGATCAGGAGCAGTACCTGATCTGCCGCCTGGATCTCCGACGGACGTTGAGCGACCTGGCGCCGCCGCTTGCCGATATCGTCGCCCTCATCGCACAGCACGGCTCCGCTGCCGAGGCGCACCGCGCCAGCGCCCTGCCGCTCTGCACCTTCTACCGACGGCTCGCAGAGGTCCGAATGAGGCTGCGTGCCGGCGGTTTGGCTCCGACCCCATGACAGAAAAATTGGGGTCGATCCGTAGGTAACTCACAGGCAGCAATTTCTCACCACGGAGAACCACTCTATGACAGACGACACCCCGCACCGGTTGGCGCGGCGCCGCCACCCTCGCGTCCAGGTCCCCGCAGTCCCCATGCTCGATGAGGCAGCACTTGTTGCCTGGTTCGGCGCGGCCGCCGCCGGCGACAGCATCGAATACTGGCGCGGCTTTCTCGCCATCGACGCCAACGCCACCGAGTCCAGCCTGGTATCGGACGATTGCCGACAGCTTGGTCGTGTCGCCGCCCGTGCCTTCCGGCTCGCTGAGCAAGACAAGGCGCATCTCGTCCAGCGCCGCCATGGCGCGGCCGACTACGCCTACCTTTTGGTCGTTCGCCGCCATCCTCAGCCCGCTCGGGCCCGCTTCGCCAGCGCCGTGTTCGGCGCCGCCGGCGCGACCACCGCCGCCATCCCCCATCGCATCCTGGAGGTCGCGTGATGACCCACGCCAATACCAACCGTCCGCGCCTGGACGACATGCTGCGCCTGCCGGTCGACGAGGTGCTCGCCCTGCCGGCCGAACACCTGGCCCTGCTGCAGGAGGATGCAGCCACCGCGCTGGACGAGGCCAAGCGCAACCGGGACTGGGTCGAGAGCGTCATTGCCGCTCGCTACGGCCAGCGCGCCGTCGCACTCCGCGCCGAGCAGCGCAAGGACACCGGCACGGTCCGCTTCATCGACGGCGACGTCAGCATCGTTTCGGAACTGCCGAAACGCGTGGAATGGGACCAGGCGCGGCTCGCGGCGGTGGTCGAGCGCATCCGCGCCGCCGGCGATGACCCGGCCGAGTATGTCGAGGTGACCTATAAGGTCCCCGAGCGGGCCTACACCGCCTGGCCCGAGCACATCCGCACGGCGTTCACCGCAGCGCGCACCGTCCGCACCGGCAAGGCCACCTTCAAGCTGACGCTGACCGGCGCGGAAGGGGGCGTGTGATGGCCCTGCGCATCGTCACCGCCGACGAGCGGCTGTCCTCTGCGGCCAACAAGACCACCATCGCGCTGTTCGGCCCGTCAGGCGTTGGTAAGACCACCCTGCTCAAGCACCTGCCGGAGCGCGAGACGCTGTGCATCGATCTCGAGGCCGGCCTCAAGTCGGTGCAGGACTGGCGCGGCGACAGCATTCCGGTGCGCTGCTTCGAAGACGCCATCGACGTCGCCTGTCTCGTCGGCGGGGTGAGCCCGGCCGCGGGCGACGGCACGATGTTCTCCCAGGCCCACTACCAGCACCTGGCGAAGCAGCATCCTGACCTGGTGCAGATGATCGCCGGCAAGTCGGTCGTGTTCCTGGACAGCATCACCGACCTCACCCGCCAGGCGATGGCCTGGGCCAAGACGCGGCCGGAGGCATTCAGCGAGAAGACCGGCAAGCCCGACATCCGTGGCGCCTACGGGTTGATGGCGCGCGAGGTGATTGGCCTGCTGAAGCACCTGCAGCACGCGCCGGGCAAAACCACCATCATGGTCGGCATCCTGGAGAAGGTGACCGACGAATTCGGCCGCGTCACCTGGCAGCCGCAGATGGAAGGCGGCAAGGCCGGCCGGGAACTGCCCGGCATCGTCGACCAGGTCATCTCCATGGCGCTGTTCAGCCGCGACGGCGAGGGTTGGCGCCATGACCCCGACAAGGGGACCGAGCGTCGCCTGGTCTGCCGCTCCGGCAACAGCTTCGGCCTGCCCGCCAAGGACCGCTCCGGCCGGCTGGACGAGTCCGAACCGCCCGATCTCGCGGCGCTGCTGCGCAAGATCAACACCGCCTCCCTCCCCACCCATCGCACCTGAGGAACACCGTCATGTTCGACATGAACGACGCCGAGCTGCCGCGCGGCACCGACCCGATCCCCGATGGCAGCTTCGCCCCCGTGACCATGCGCCTCCGCAAGGGCGGCCACGACGGCCAGGGCGACTTCGACCGCGGCCTGCTCAAGCCGACCAAGACCCCGGGCAGCGACGTGCTGATGCTGGATTGCGAGTTCACTGTGGTGGCCGGGCCGCTGGCGCGGCGCAAGTTCTGGCAGACCTTCACCGTGGTCGGCGGCAAGGTCGACGAGCAGGGCGTGTCGATCGCCTGGAAGATCAGCAAGGGCGTCTTCCGCGCCATGATCGACAGCGCCTGCGGCCTGGACCCGCAGGACATGAGCGAGGCGGCGCGCGTCAAGCGGGTGTTGCGCGGGCTGGCCGACCTGGACGGCATCACCTTCGCGGCCAAGATCAAGGTCGAGGCGGCGAGCGACCCGCGCTACAGCGACAGCAACCGCCTGGACCGCGTGGTGCTGCCGAACGAACCGGACCACCGCCGCATCATGGCCGGCGAGGCGATGGCGGCCATCCCCAGCCAGCCGCGTGTACCGCGGGCTGCGCCGGCGACCGGCGGTGGAGCGGCCGCGGCCTGGGCGGCACCCGCAGCAGCCTCGGCGGCCACGCCGACACCGTCCTGGCAACGTCCTGCGGCCTCGGCCCCCGCGGCATCGCCGCCGCCGTCCACCCCGGCACCCCAGCCGGCCTCTGGTGGCCCGTCCTGGCTGAACAGCTGAGGCGGCTCATGTCGTGGCGCGCAACCGATGGCAGGAAGGCGGCAGGCAAGGGCGCAAGGCGCGCGCCCTGCCGCCCGCGCGTCCGAGTCCACCGCGTCTCCCCAACGAGGTCCGCCTGCTCTGTGCCCTCTGCACCCGGGAGGCCCGCGGCTTCGGGTTCATGTGCGATGGCGCCTGGTCGGCGGGCAACAGCGTCGGCTTCTGCTCGATGCGGTGCCTTGCTGCCGGCGGCCCAAGGGTTGGGAGGCAGAACGGCGTGATCGACAAATCCCGCATGGAGACGCAGGCGATCAAAGACGCGCGCCGGTTCTTCGCCGAGGTGCTGACGGAAATGGGGCTGCTGGCCCCGTTCCACGACCGCACCCCCGCGGAGATCGACCGGATCATCGAGGCCTGCGTCGACGGCTTCCAAGACTCGATGCAGCGCCAGGCCGCGGCGCGTGACCCGATCGACGACGCAATTCCTTTTGATTGAGGGGACACCACCATGAGCACCGGTGAAATCTGGCGTGATGTCCCCAGCCTGCCTGGCATGCTGGCCAGCAGCGAGGGGCGGGTCATGATGGTCCCGTACCGCGGCAGCATGCCAAACGGGGGCATCCGTCCTTATGGAGGAACGCCGACGTTTGGCGTGTGGAACAAGCACGACGGGCGGTTCATCACGACCATCGGCGATCGCAACCACAAAATTGCTCGGCTGGTCGCCGATGCGTTCCACGGCCCGCCGCCCTTCGAGGGCGCAGTGGTCATGCATGTCGATGAGAATGCTGCCAACAACCGAGCCGACAACCTGCGCTGGGGGACACAGCGAGAGAACCTGAACGCGCCCGGGTTCCTTGAGTATTGCCGTGGCCGCACCGGAGAGAACCACCCTCGGGCAAAGGCGCGCCGCATCAAGGAGGCGTCATGCTCGACTTGAACCACGGCTCCGCTTTCAACTACGACAGGTCCGGCCCGCCCACCACCGCCAGCGACACCACCGCCCGTGTCAACGCGCACATCGACGCGGTCCTTGTCGCGCAGAACCGGCGCCAGCGACCGCGCGACTACCTCGGCGGCAGCCGCGTCGGCGAGGACTGCGCGCGCAAGCTGGTCTACGAGGTCACCCACACGCCGAAGGACCCCGGTGGCGAGTTCGACGCCGGCATCCTGCGCATCTTCGAGGCCGGCCACCAGTTCGAGGCGATGACCATCGGCTGGCTCCGCAGCGCCGGCTTCGACCTGCGTGACCGCGGCGCCGATGGCGGGCAGTTCGGGTTCAGTGTCGCCGGTGGCCGCCTGCGTGGCCATGCCGACGGCGTCATCGTCGCGGGGCCCGATGTCGGCATCCGCTGGCCGGCTCTTTTTGAGCACAAGGCCTTGGGATCAAAATCCTGGAACGACCTGGTCAAGCGCGGGCTGCGCCAGTCCAAGCCGGTCTACTTCGCCCAGGTGCAGCTCTACATGGCCTACCTGGACCTCGAGGTGGCGCTGCTCACCGCGCTGAACCGCGACACCCTGGTGCTGCACCACGAGGTGGTGCCGTTCGATCCCACCGAGGCGCAACGCCTGTCCGATCGGGCGGTGGACATTTTGCGCGCCGCGGCCGCGGGCGAACTGCCGCCCCGTATCGCCGCCAGCCCTGATTTCTACCTCTGCCGCTTCTGCCCCTACGCAACCCGATGCTGGGAGACCGCCGCATGACCGACATCACCCCCTCCGACACCCAGCACAAAGCCATCACGGCGATCCGGGATTGGTTCCAATTCGGCACCAAGAGCCAGCAGGTGTTCAGGCTGTTTGGCTTTGCCGGTACGGGAAAGTCCACCGTGCTGAAGTTTACCCTCCAGGAACTCGGCCTTGAACCCCATCGCAGCGGCAGCGAGGGCGTCCCCTGCGTGCCTGGC
>JANPIH010000351.1:0-3830 GCA_031424895.1 Rhodospirillales bacterium | reverse complement strand
CGCACCGTGGTGCCGGCCCAGAAAGCAGCGTCCAGCGCTGCGGCGTCGAAGCCGCTCATGGGGCCACAGCCCAGGCCCATGGCACGCGCGGCCAGCATCAGGTAGGCGCCCTGCAAGCTGCTGTTGCGCAGTGCGGTGGCTTCGATCAGCGCCGGCTTGCCGACGTACCCCCCGTGGTTGCCTGGACAATGGTCAGGCCGTCGGCACCGCCGGCATCCAGGCAGGCCATGGCGGCCAGGTACTCGGCCTCGACGGCTTCTACCACACGGCCCCAGTCCAGCCCCTGGGCATTGAGTCGGGCCTGCGCCCCATGGCACAAGCCTCGCCCGGCACCGCGGCCAGCCGCCGTGCCGCAGCCATGCAGTCGGCCGCAGACCCCAAGCGGGCCAGCAAGCCGTTCTCTCCATGCAGCAACAGCTGGGCAGCAGCGGCGTTGTCGTAGCCCACCACCAGCCCGGTGGCCATGGCCTCGGGGCCAAGCTGCTCAAGCGGGTATTCGATCTCGACCTGAGCACTGCCCAAACCGCGGCGGAGAGCTGAGGATCATTGCGGCGATCCTTAAGCAGCCGGTAATCGAGAAGATCCTCACGCACCTCGAATTGCAGGCCAGGGCGCCGCCTCGTGCGCCGGCCCGCGGCCAGGCGCCGTAAGAGGCCTGAGGCCCGCCCGACTGTGGCCGGTCAGGCAACCCGGCGACTGGGGCCGGCGAAAACACCATCCTCAAACCCATGTCGTTGCCGGGTTTCGGCCTGCGGTCGTCGTCGATGGCGCAGTGACAACTTTCGTCCCACAACAGTGACGACTCTGGTTTGGCCTACGCCATCGGAGCTACGCCGAACCTACGGTCTGCAAATCGCTGCGACAGCACGCCGCCTCGAACGACGAAGGATTCGGTTGCCGAACCCATTTCCGGCAACGGCGGCTGGCGACCACACCGATCAGGCCCAGGCCAACCAGCGAAAGCGAGAATGGTTCGGTTACGGTGTTGCAGGGAACAATCCGGATATTGTCCATACCGAAGACATCGTTGTTCGTCCGCCTCATTCGCAACTCCGTAATGCATTCACCGGCGTCGCCCCTAAAGCCAAGGGAGGTGCGGAACGACGTAGCGGCGAGGCTCGTCGGGGGTTGGGGATTCAGAGTGTCAAGCAGAGCAGCGCGGTCGTAAAGATCGAAGTTTGTCCTGACGAAGTCGTCGTTGAGGTCTCTGAAGTCTGCCATGAAGGCATTTATAGGTATGTTGAAAAGGATGTATGGCGTGGTTGGGGAACCAAATTGTCCGTTGAATATCTTTGCGTATGGCGTCGGATTAATGTTGAAGGTCGCAAAGAATTCAAAAGGTGAAACGTCAACCTTATTTTCGATGTTGGCGTCTGGCATCATCGTGCCTATAGTCATTCCCGCGAGAAGAGAAAGGGGATTGTTGAATGATGTGTCGGACGGGAATCGGTCGAAGTCTTCTTCAATGGACATGTGGTTGGTGTCATTTGTCCAGTTCGGTACGCTCGTATAAGTAATGATCACAGCATTGGCCACTGGAACCGCCATTCCGCACATAGCGAAAGCAACAAGTAGCGACCGAGAATGCGTGAGGACATGGTTGCCACACGCGCTGATTGACTTGGCCATGGATTTGAACTCCTGCGAGATTATGAAAAGGATGGTATTGGTGGGCCGGTGAGCTGCCGGCGCGGCGCTGGGTCGCTCCTGGTCGTCATGTTCGCCTCGGTGCACCGCACCCGATGCTTTCCATGCATTTGCCGTGCCGCGTCATCCGCCAGTGGCCAAATGCGCAAAAACTTGCGGTACATTGCTGGCGCGCTGTAACAAGGCGGTCCCAGGAGTCCAACAGTGGCAAAGCTCGTCCCCGAGGGCAGTGGGCCAGAAGCAGTCCGGGAACTGATTCGGACCGCACTTGCGCAGGGCCAGAGCGGGCGATTGCTGCACCGCCTGGACTGTGTACTGCTGATTGCCACGGGCCGCAGCCGATGCGAAGTCGCTGAATGGTTCGGGATGGATCGACGGACAATTCAGCGCTGGGTACATGCCGCTCACTCTTTCGGCATCGAGGGCCTGATCGAGAAGCACAATGGCGGGCGGCCCGCGAAGATGACCCGGGGTCAACGGGCATGCATCCAGATCGACCTGCAAACTTCGCCGCGCGCCATCGGGTATCCAGAACGGGCATGGACTGGCAAGCGGCTCGCGCTGCACATTTGGAATCGTTACCACCTCAACATGGGCGTACGAAATTGCCAGCGACTCATTGCTCTCAGCCGCGCGGGACATGAACTCGCAGGCGAGTGACTGTGAAGCTCTCGAAGTGTTCCAAAGCAAACGTCGTTCTGCCGCGGTGCGGATCCCCGGGCTGCAACCCCATCGCACTCCCCCGGAGGTCAGATGTAAAGAACTCCGATAACGTTTACAGGCAGGCGGGGGGTTGTACCGTAACCTGTTGAAGGCGGGCCGGACCCCATGTGTCGCCCGTGGTCTCGGCTGCGGAACGTTTGGCGGCATCGGCGGAGCCACCAACGTGGCAGCTGCCAGCGTGAAGGAGACGGCAGGCGTGGCTCTTAACACCGGCTACTTGCAGCGCAGGTTGACGGCGCGCCTGGAGCGCCCGGGGAGCCGGCTTGTCGCCATGGTCATGGCGCACGCACTCTGCGATCGAGACGCCGGTGCAGAAATTGGTCGAGGACTTTGCGGCGTCAGACGGGGCGTGCTGAACGCATTGGCTGGTGCGGCATGGGGCCGGGCCAACTGCTGGCAGCGCTGGAGCAAGCCGAACGCCCGTGCCAGGGCCGTTGCGCACGGCGCCCCCATCTGGGCATGTGGCAGGGGCCTAGCAAGAGCCTTGGCAGGAACCCCTGCCGGGACTACACCGTGATCGCCATCCGCCGATGGATGCGCGAGCGCTAGCGCGAATCCTCGGCGTCCGGCAGCGGCGCGCCCGTCAGCAGCACGGCGCGGCCTATCCTCCCGGTCTGTGGCGAAGGAGTAGTCGGCGCTGGCGCTGCCGGTCAGTGAGGCCTCGATCACCACCTGGTCGAGCTGGTCGTGGCGCGTGCTGGCCGGCACCATCTCGAGCCGGGTTTGGCTGCCGCGCAACTCGAGTGTGGCCGGGCTTTGCGCGGCGAGAAAACGCCGACTACTATTTCGTGGCGCTGGCGGAGTTCTTGCAGCGCACCCTCAAGCCTTGATGGCAGACAGCGCTGCGCCTTCAGCATGCCGAAACCGCTTTGCGGCCTCGATCAACGCAAAACCGGTCTGCGACCTTGATCAGGCCTGCACGGGTCTGTGGCCTTGATCACGCCAGAACAGCCACGCGGCCTTGATCAGGCCACAACGCACGCAGCCCGTCCGACAGCAGCTTCGCCCCCGTCAAGCACATGCCGGCGTAGGCGACGCGATAGAACCAGGTGGCCGAGATGCGATGCAGCAGCCGCGTGCCCACCCAGACGCCAAACGCCGCCAGCGGCATCAGCAGGGCCGCGGTGGCCAGGTTGCGCGTGTCCAGCAATCCGAGCGCCGCATAGGGCAGCACCTTGGCGACGTTGAGGGCGGCCAGGAAGACCGCCAGGCTGGCGCTGGTGACCAGCGGCGACAACCGCAGCGGCAGCACAAAGGCCAGCACCGGCGGGCTGCCGGCGTGCACGATGAAGCTGGTGATGCCCGCCAGCGTGGCACAGAGCCGCCCCACCCAGCGCGGCGCAGCCGGCTTGCCGGCGCTGGGTGGAAACAGGAACCGCTGCGCCACGAAAAGCAACGTGAGCGCGCCCACCACGCCCGACAACGCGGCTGAAGGCAGCACGCCAAACAGCACGATGCCC
>JANPIH010000350.1:0-9769 GCA_031424895.1 Rhodospirillales bacterium | reverse complement strand
TCTCGACCGAGTCCTTGGTGGCGGGCTCGACGGAGATGTCGATGACGGGCACCGGGAAGGCCATGCGCTCCAGCACGACGGGGTCGTCCGACGAGGCCAGGGTGTCGCCGGTGGCGGTGTCCTTGAGGCCGACGAAGGCCGCGATGTCGCCGGCGGAGACTTCCTTGATTTCCGCACGCTTGTCGGCGTGCATCTGGAACATGCGGCCGACACGCTCCTTCTCGTCCTTGGTGGTGTTCATCACGGTGTCGCCGCTGCGCAGCGTGCCGGCATAGACGCGCCCGAAGGTGAGCGCGCCGTACTTGTCGTTGATGATCTTGAAGGCGAGGCCGGCGAAGGGGGCCTTCGGATCGGCCTTGATGCGGCGGCGGTCGCTGTGCTCGCCGTCTTCCTCGCCTTCCTCGGCGGCGATCGAGATGCCAGGGACGTCGATGGGGGAGGGTAGGTAGTCGAGCACCGAGTCGAGCAGGGGCTGCACGCCCTTGTTCTTGAAGGCGGTGCCGCACAGCACCGGGCGGAAGGCGCCGGAGATGGTGCCGGTTTTGATGGCGCGCTTGAGGGTTGCGACCTCGACGTCGCCCTTCTCGAAATACTCTTCCATGCCGGCGTCGTCGACGCTGAGCGCGGTGTCGAGCAGCAGCTGGCGGGCTTCCTTGGCCTTTTCCATCAGGTCGTCGGGGATGGGCGCGTCGTGGAACTTGGCTCCGAGCTCGCCACCTTCCCAGATGATCGCCTTCATTTCGACGAGATCGACGACGCCGATGAAGGTGTCCTCGATGCCGATCGGCAGCTGGAGGGGAAGGGCGACGATGTCCAGCTTCTCCTTCAGGGTGTCGAAGGCGCGGTAAAAGTCGGCACCGGTGCGGTCGAGCTTGTTGATGAAGATGATGCGCGGGACGTTGTAGCGGTCGGCGAGGCGCCAGTTGGTTTCGGACTGTGGCTGCACGCCGGCGACGCCCTCGATGATGAAGACCGCGCCGTCGAGCACGCGCAGGCTGCGGTTCACCTCGATGTTGAAGTCGATGTGGCCGGGGGTGTCGATGATGTTGATGCGGTGGTTTTTCCACTCGCAGGTGACGGCAGCGGAGGTGATGGTGATGCCGCGCTCACGCTCCTGCTCCATGTAGTCGGTGGTGGTGTTGCCGTCGTGGACCTCGCCGATCCGGTGGGAGACGCCCGTGTAGTACAGGATCCGCTCGGTCGTGGTGGTTTTGCCGGCATCGATATGGGCGGTGATGCCGATGTTGCGGATCTTGGCGAGATCAGTGGACACGATGGCCTCCATATGCCCCACCGGGGGGCCGACTCAGCTCGGGCGTTCAGAACGCGGCGCGGACAACGGGAGCGGGCGCTGATACGACGTAAACAGGCGCGACGGAGCTGTCGCTCCGCGCGTCCCATCAGATCGGCCCTTCGCCGGCTGGAATGGTCGGTGACATGCCTCTCCGCGCGCCGATTTGCAAGCGCGATATGCCCCGGGTGCTGCATGGCAGCACACCGCGGGAGGACGCGGTGGCGCAGGGGTGCGGCGATGTGCCATGGTTGCGCCATGAGCCAGCGCGGTCTGCACGCGATGAACCGGTTTGGTCTGGGGCGGCGGGGTGGCGAGCCCCTGCCCGGCGACGCGCAGTCGTGGCTGGCGGCCCAGCTGGAGGGGGCGGACCCGGCGCTGGCGCTTGCGGCGCGCGACACGGCGGAGGGGCTGGTGGCGTGGCGGGAGGACCTGCGGCGGGGCAATGACGGGGTGCAGGCCTCGCGCGCGATCATGCAGGAGGACACTGCAACCCTGCTGGATCATGCGGCGACCACGGACCGGCCATTCCGGGAGCGGCTGGTGTGGTTCTGGGCCAACCATTTCACGGTGAGCCTGCGGCGGGGCGCGGTGGTGCCGGTGGCCAACGCCTATCTGCGCGAGGCGATCCGGCCGCATGTGACCGGTCGGTTCGCCGACATGCTCGGCGCGGTGCTGCGGCATCCGGCGATGATCCAGTACCTGGACAACACGCAGTCGGCGGGGCCGGACAGCCCGGCGGCGCTGCGGGGGACGGGTGCGGCACAGGGCGCGCGGATGGGGCTGAACGAGAACCTGGCGCGGGAGTGCCTGGAGCTGCACACGGTGTCGCCGGCGGCGGGCTACAGCCAGGCGGATGTGGGGCAGATGGCACTGGTGCTGACCGGCTGGTCGGTGGCGCTGCAGCGAGACCCGCCGGGAGCGCTGTTCCGGCCGGGGATTCACCAGCCGGGGATCAAGACGGTGCTGGGGCAGGCGCTTCCCGCGGGGCCCGAGGGGTTGGCGACGGCGGTGGCGTTCCTGGCGCGGCATCCGGCAACGCACCGCCACCTGGCGGCCAAGCTGGTGCGGCATTTCGTGGCCGATGAGCCGCCGGAGCCGGCGGTGGCGCATGTGGCAGCAGTGCTGCGGGAGACGGACGGGGACCTCGCGGCGGCTGCGCGGGCGGTGGTGGGGCTGGCGCAGGCCTGGGAGCCGTTGGCAAAGCTTCGCAGCCCGTTCGACTTCGTGGTGGCGGTGGTGCGGGCGATGGACCTGCCGGCGGAGGCCCGGCCGCGGATGCGCGAGGCGATGGCAACGCTGGGGCAGCCGGTGATGAATGCGCCGTTGCCGAACGGGTGGCCGGATACGGCGAAGGACTGGGCAAGCCCCGAGGCCGTGATGCGGCGGGTGGACTGGGCCTGGGCAGTGGCGGCACGCGGCGCGGGGCTGGAGCCGGCGGCGGTGGCGGACCGGGCGCTGGGGCCCTTGCTGGGCGAGGCGACGCGGGGCGAGATGATGCGGGCCGGGTCGCACCGGGAGGCGCTGGCGCTGCTGTTCGCGGGGCCGGAGTTCCAGCGGAGGTGAGGATGCATCTTCCAACGCGGCGGACGACGCTGCTTGGGCTGGCCGGCGCGGTGATGGCGGGTCCGGCTTCGCTGGCGCTGGCCGCGGCGCCGACCGGGCAGCGGCTGGTGGTGGTGATCCTGCGCGGCGCGCTGGACGGGCTGTCGGCGGTGGTGCCGTACGGGGATGGCGCACTGGCCGGTTTGCGCGGGGCGCTGGTGCCGCCGGAGCCGGGGCGCGAGGGCGGGCTGCTCGACCTCGGCGGGTTCTTCGGGCTGCATCCGGCACTGGCTGGCGTGCATGCTATGTTCCAGGCCGGCGAGGCCATGGTGGTGCACGCGGTGGCCGGGTCGTGGCGCAACCGGAGCCATTTCGAAGCGCAGGACTGGATGGAGTTCGGCGCCGAACAGCGGCTGGACAGCGGCTGGCTGAACCGGGTGGCGGGCGCGCTGGCTGCGGGGGCGCGGCCGGCCAAGGGGGCGGACCTGGCGCTGGCGGTGGGCAGCCTGATGCCGGTGCTGCTGCGCGGGCCGGCGCCGGTTGGCAACTGGCTTCCGCCAAGCTTCTCGGTGCCGGCAGGGGATTTCTACACGCGCGTCGCAGCACTGCATGGGGCGGACGCGGTGACGGGGCCGGCGGTGGCGGCGGGGTTGCGCGAGCGGGGCTTCGCGGGGGCGACGCTGGGCCGGGAGCCGGGCGTGGAGGGGCGGGCGGCGGAGCGGTTCGGATTTCCGGCGCTGGCGGCCGCGGCGGCAAAGCTGCTGGCGGCGGCGGACGGGCCGCGGCTGGCGGCGCTGGAACTCGGCGGCTGGGACACGCATGCCAACCAGGCGGACCGGCTGGCGGGGCCGCTGCGGCAGCTGGATGCCGGGCTGGTGGCGCTGCGCGACGGGCTGGGCGAGGCCTGGCGGCGGACGGCGGTGCTGGTGATGACGGAGTTCGGGCGTACGGTGCGGGTCAACGGCACGCGCGGGACAGACCATGGCACCGGGACGGTGGCATTCGTGCTGGGCGGCCGGGTCGCGGGCGGGCGGGTGCGCGGGGACTGGCCGGGGCTGGCGCCGGGGCAGTTGTTCGAAGCGCGGGACCTGGCGCCGACGACCGACCTGCGCGGCATCGCCAAGGGCATGCTGGCAGCTCATCTGGGCCTGGCGCCGGAGGTGCTGGCACAGGTGTTTCCCGGCAGCGCCGCGGCGCTGCCGATGGCGGGGCTGTTACGCGCCTGAGGGAACGGCGATGGCGCTGGATTGCAGGCGCTGGACACCGGCCTTCGCCATCCTGCCCCAGGCGGCGGCGAGCGATCCGTTGAGGTCGATGGCGCGGCAGGCATCCTCGATGACGGCGGCGGTGAAGCCTGCCTTGCGGGCATCCTCCGCCGACCAGCCGACGCAGAAATCGGTGGCCAGGCCGGCCAGGAACACACGGCGGATGCCGCGCGCCTTGAGGTAGGCGGCCAGGCCCGTGGGCTTGCCGTCGGCCTCGTTGAAGGCGGAGTAGCTGTCCACCTCGCGGTTCCAGCCCTTGCGCAGGACAAGGCCGGCGTGGGGAATGGCCAGGCCGGGGGCGAACTCGGCGCCCGGGGTGCCCTGGACACAATGGTCGGGCCAGAGGACCTGGTCGCCATAGGGCATGCGGGTGGTCTCGAACGGCTTGCGGCCGGCGTGGGCGGAGGCGAAGGATTTGTGGTCCGCGGTGTGCCAGTCCTGCGTGAGGACAACGGTGGCGAAGGATTTGGCGATGCGGTTGATGATGGGGACGACCTCATCGCCATTTTTGACTTCGAGGCTGCCGCCTGGGACGAAGCAGTTCTGCACGTCGATGACCAGCAAGGCGTCGGTGGCGCCGGGGCGGATGGGGCGCGTCGCCGGGGCCGGAATGGGGGCCGGGGCGGGGGCTGACGCGGGGGCTGGGGCGGAAGCGCCTTCGCTGCGCCCGCTGGGCAGCATCAGCGCGCCAGTGGCGGCCAGGGAGATGGCGGTGCGCAGGAAGTGGCCACGGCTCATCATATCGGTCCTCCGCAGGGTGCATCATAGGGGGGTGCGTCATCGGGGGAGCGAGTGTCATGCCAACGTGGCGCGGCGGCGAAACCAACTCCGCGTGTGCGGATGCGTTGACGTGGCCGGTGGCGCGGCGGGACAGTGGCGGCGGACAGGACGGAGCGAGACCGATGAGCGATGCCGCAGCCTCGGCCGTGGATGAGGCGCGCCAGTGGGCGCGGTTGATGGAGCTGGCGGAGATCGGCGGGTTCGAGGTGCCGGGGTCGGGGGATCGCGGGGTGAACCGGCCGTGCCTGACGGCGCTGGACCGGCAGGCGCGGCGGCGAATCATCGGCTGGGCGGAGGCGATCGGCTGCGCCGTGACGGTCGACGCGGCGGCGAACCTGTTCTTCCGGCGCGAAGGGATGGACCCGGCATTTGCGCCCGTTCTGACCGGCAGCCACATGGACACGCAGCCGGAAGGTGGGCGGTTCGACGGCATCTGGGGGGTGGTGGCGGGGCTGGAGGCGCTGTCGGCGCTGCATGATGCAGGGGTGGCAACGCGCCGGGCGATCGAGCTGGTGGCGTGGACCAACGAGGAGGGCGGGCGGTTCCGGCCGGGTTGCACCGGAAGCATGAGTTGGGCGGGGCATACGCCGGCTGACTCGTTCCGGGGCATCCTGGACGGGGACGGGGTTTCGTATGGGGCTGCACTCGACGGGCATCTGGCGGCAGAGGCCGATATTGCACGCCGGGCGCTGGGCGGCCGGCCGCATGCCTACGTGGAGGCGCATATCGAGCAGGGGCCGATCCTGGAGGCCGAGGGGGCGGATATCGGCGTGGTGACGGGCATCCAGGGCAGCCGGTGGTTCACGGTGACGCTGACTGGCGAGACGGCGCATGCCGGGACCGCGCCGCTGCGCGGGCGGCGGGATGCGGTGCAGGACATGCTGCGGGCGGTCGCGGCGTTGAACGCGCTGACCGAGGATGCGACCGACACGCTGCGGTTCACGGTGGCGCGGATCGAGGTTTCGCCCAATACATCGAACAGCGTGGCTAACCTGGTGCGGTTCACCATCGACCTGCGCCATCCCGACGCGGCGGTGCTGCGGGCGAAGGGGGATGCGATCGAAGGGGTGATCCAGGCGGCGGTGCGCGGCTGCGGGGTTTCGGTGTTCGAGAACTTCCATGCCATGCCGGTGGTGTTCGACCCGCTGGTGACCGGCGCGGTGGCGGCGGCGGCGGCGGCGGAGGGGTTGCGGCATCGGGCGCTGCCGTCGGGTGCGTTCCATGACGCGCAGTTCGTGGTGCCGGTGTGCCCGACGGGGATGATCTTCGTGCCCTCGCGCAAGGGGATCAGCCATAATCCTGCGGAGTATTCCTCGCCGGCGCAGTTGGCGGCGGGGGCGCGGGTGTTGGTGCGGACGCTGGCCGCACTGGCGGGCTGAGATGCACACCCTTTTGGTGGCTGGGGCGACGGGGGCGGCGGCATCGCGGCTGGTGGCGCGGGCGGCGGCACTGCCGCGCTGGCGGGTTGTGGGATTGTGCCGAACGCCGCAAGACGATGCGCCGGGGGTGCGGTATCTGGCCGTCGACCTGGGCGATGCCGACGCATGCCGGGCGGCGGTGCGGGCGGCGGCGCCGGAGGGGGTGACGCATGCGGTGTATGCGGCCCGCGCGGCATTCGGCGAGGGGGGCGTGGAGGATGTGCCGGCGAACCTGGCGATGCTGTCGGCGCTGATCGGGGCGGCGGAGGGGCCGGCACTGCGGCATGTGCATCTGGTGGAGGGGACGAAGTGGTACGGGATGCATATCGGACCCTACCCCACCCCGGCCGACGAGGATGACGCGAGGCACATGCCGCCGAACTTTTACTATGATCAGCAGGACTTGCTGGCGGCGCGGGCGGCTGCGGGCGGGTGGGCGTGGTCGGCGAGCCGGCCATCGTTCATCGTCGACGTGGCGCCGGGGCGGGCGCGCAACCTGGCCTCCACGCTCGGGGCCTATGCGGCGATCTGCGCGGAGCTGGGGGTGACGCTGGATTTCCCCGGCAGCGAGGCGTCGTTCCGTTCGCTGAGTGAAGTGACCGATGCGGGGCTGCTGGGCGAGGCGGTGCTGTGGATGCTGGAAGCGCCGGGGGCGGCGGGGCAGGCGTTCAACGTGACCAACGGGGACGTGTTCCGCTGGCAGCGTTTCTGGCCGCGCCTGGCCGAGGCCTTCGGGGTGAAATGCGGGATCGTGCGGCCGATGCGGCTTGCGTCGTGGATGGCGGACAAGGAGCCGGTGTGGGAGCGGCTGCGGGCGCGACACGGGCTGGTGCTGCCGCTCGCGCAGGTGGCGCGGTGGGATTTCGCCGATTTCGTGTTCGGGCTGGAACACGACCTGTTTGCCTCCACCATGCGGCTGCGGCGTGCGGGGTTCGCGGGGTGCCTGGACACGCCGGCGCATCTGCTGGCGCAGGTGGCGGGATATCGCGCGGCGCGGGTGCTGCCGTAGGGCACCAATTCTTCAATCTTTCATCGCCAGACTGATCGAGGCGGCATGCGCGGCTGGTAGCATGCGGGCCACAAGACAGTTTCGGGAACGGCATGACGCAACAGCAAGATTACGACATGGCGGTGATCGGCTCCGGCCCCGCGGGGCAGCGGGCGGCGATCCAGGCAGCCAAGCTCGGCCGGCGGGTGGTGGTGATCGAGAAGCAGAACGTGGTCGGCGGGGTATGCATCAACACCGGCACCATCCCGTCCAAGACGCTGCGCGAGGCGGTGCTGCATTTGTCGGGCCATCGCGAGCGCGGGGTGTATGGCGCGGCCTATGCGGTGAAGCGGAACATCACCATGGCCGACCTGCATTTCCGCACCGGGCATGTGGTGCGCCACGAGATCGACGTGATCCGCCATCAGCTGATGCGCAACCGGATCGACGTGGTGGCGGGGGCGGCGCGGTTCCACGACGCGAACACGCTGTTCGTGGCTAGCGCTGACGGGCATGGCCACGAGCATGTTTCGGCCGAGCGGATCGTAATTGCCGTCGGGACGGAGGCGACGCGCAATGCCGGCATCCCGTTCGACGGGCAGCGCGTGCTGATCAGCGACGATGTGCTCGATCTCGCCGAGATGCCGCGCAGCCTGACGGTGATCGGGGCCGGAGTGATCGGAATCGAGTATGCCACGATGTTCGCCACCCTGGGCGTGCGGGTGACGCTGGTGGACAAGCGCGACCGGCTGCTGCCGTTCATCGACCGGGAGATCACCGACAACCTCGCCTACCACATGCAGCACAACTGGATCACGCTGCGCCTGGGCGAGGAGGTGCGGGCGGTGGAGCCGATCGACGAGGGGCGCGGGCATCGGGTGCGGACCACGCTGGCCTCGGGCAAGCAGATCGTGACCGACAAGGCGCTGTATTCCATCGGGCGGACCGGGAGCACCGGCGGGCTGAACCTGGAGGCGGCGGGGCTGTGCACCGACGGGCGCGGGCGGCTGGCGGTGAATGCGAAGTTCCAGACCAGCCAGGCGCATATCTATGCGGTGGGGGACGTGATCGGGTTTCCGTCGCTGGCCTCCACCTCCATGGAGCAGGGGCGGCTGGCGGCGTGCCATGCGTTCGGGGTGGCGGCGGATTGCACGCCGGGGCTGTTTCCATACGGCATCTACACCATTCCCGAAATTTCGACCGTGGGGCGCAACGAGGAGGAGCTGACGGCGGCAGGCGTGCCGTATGAGATCGGCAAGGCGAACTACAAGGAAATCGCGCGCGGGCAGATCCTGGGCGACAGCGCCGGGCTGCTGAAGCTGATCTTCCATCGCGAGACGCGGGCGTTGTTGGGCGTTCACATCATCGGCGACGGGGCGAGCGAGCTTGTGCATATCGGCCAGGCGGTGCTGGCGCATGGCGGGACGATCGACTACTTCGTCGACAACGTCTTCAACTATCCGACGCTGGCCGAGTGCTACAAGACCGCGGCGTTCGACGGGATCAACCGGCTGGGGTGAGCGGCGTGCGAGGCGGGCTTGTGGCCGCGCGCAAGGCCGAGGCCCGCGCGATTTTTCGTGACGCGGCAGGGCGGCTTTCGGCAGGATCGCGGCTCACGCATCCAAGCCGGGGTTGCCATGGGTCTGCTGCGCCGCGTTCTGATGCCTGCCGCCGCACTGCTGCTGGGGCTGGCGCCCGCCTTCGCACTGGCCTGCGGGGTTTCGGCGCAACGTTCGCCGCTGTTCCAGCGCGCCAGCCTGGTGGCGGCCGAGGGCGGAGAGGTGGGGATCACCTTCCTCGGCCATGCCAGCTTCCTGATCGAATCGCCCGCGGCGACCTGGGCGGTGACCGATTTCTCCGGGCGCCATGTGCCGCCGCGCGTGCCCGAGATCGTGACCATGAACCACGCCCACAGCACGCACTACACCGACCATCCGGACCAGCGCATCGCCCATGTGCTGCGCGGCTGGCGGGCCGATGGCGGGCCGGCGCAGCACGACATCAAGGTCGGCGATATGCGGGTGCGCAACCTGCCCACCAACATCCGCGGCTGGGACGGTGGCACGCGGCGCTACGGCAACTCGATTTTCGTGTTCGAGACGGCGGGGCTGTGCATCGCCCATCTCGGCCATCTGCACCACCTGCTCACGCCCGACGACCTGGCGACGCTGGGGGCGCTGGACATCGTGATGGTGCCGATCGACGGGGCCTGGACGTCCAACCAGGGCGACATGGTGGAGGTGATCGCGCAGCTGAACCCGCGCATCGTGCTGCCGATGCACTACTGGAGCCAGGACGTGTTGAACCGTTTCCTGGCCCGGATGCGCGGCACGGCGGAGATCGTGCTGTCGGACAAGCCCGGCTTCAAGATCAGCCGCGCCACCATGCCCGCCACACCCCAGGTCCTGGTGCTCCCCGGCCCGCATTTCTGAGGGTTCAGGGGGCTCGGCCCCCTGATGGGGGTGCAGGGGGCAAAGCCCCC
>JANPIH010000349.1:0-3319 GCA_031424895.1 Rhodospirillales bacterium | reverse complement strand
TCGTCGGTGTCATAGAGCCGGAACTCGGCGCCCTGCTCGGCAGCCTCGCCGAGGCCGTCGATCGTGGGCGTCCAGCCGGCGAGTGCGGCGACTACCGACGCGTGCAATTCCGAGAGTCCCTGCTCGACACCCAGGTCAGTGGTGTCCCGTACGTAGCCAGCGACCACGAAGCCCATTGTGTAGTGGGTGCTGCCGGGCTCGGCCGTCTCGTCGGCCTCCCAGTCGGTGCCGGTCAGGACGAGACGCGGCAGGGGTTCCTTGTCGGTGTCCACCGGTGCGCGACGGGCGCGCTCCATTACGAAGCCGGGTAGTTCGGTGGTGAAGCGATCGGCGATCGCGGCCAGTGCGGCCTCGCGCAGGGCGGTGGGCATGGCTCAACCCTCCGCCAGCACGAGACGCCAGGACAGGCCGAGCGGGTCACGCTCGGCGTCCTCGATCCGGTGCACCACGCTGTTGAGCAGCAACTCGTCGCCGCGCTGCGGTTCCAGCGGCGCAATATCGCCGGCGAGCACGGTGGCGGCGAGGCCGCCGGCACGACTGCCGAGGCCGCCCAAACCACCAATGGTGTCGGTGGGCCGGGACAGCACCACTCGGGCCGGCACCCACGGGCCAGGCGGGTGGCGGAAGTCGGCCGGGGTGCCGATGTTGGTGTCGGCGTGCACCGCCACCAGCATGCTCGCGAACGCCGACATCAGGCTGCACCAGCCTTGTCCTTGAGCAGGATGCCCAGCAGCCCGGCGATGCCAGTGCCGATCAATGTCAGGTTCTGCATCAGGCCGGGATCGCTGTACAGCCCGAGGGCTGCCAGGATGCCGGCGAGCGCACCATAGGTGCTCGGCTCGCCAAAACGGGCGATCAGATAGCGCATGGTCGTTCTCCCGATGGGATGAAGGGTGGTGGTGCTGGACCTGGCGGCCCTCTGGCCCTGCCCAAGCGATCGACGGCGTCAGGTCCCGGCGGGGGTGGAGCCAACGAGGCGAACGCGGGCGGTGGTGTCGGCACTGGCCGCAGCGACGACGGCGTGGCCGATGGCGGTGTTGGCGGTCGACGTGGTGGTGACCCGCTTGTTGGTGTTGTCCCAGAACACCCGGGCACCGACGGCGATCACCAGCGGCGCCTCCTTGGTGATGTCGAACACGCCGTTCACCGCCACCTCGGCGGTGGCGCCGGTGAGCGCATCGACGGCGACGACACCGAACAGTGCCCCAACCAGCACACCCTGGCCGGAGGTGCGGTCGTAGGGCATGGGCAGCGGGACCGAGAGGCCGGGTTGGACGAAGTTCTTCATGGTCGAAAAGCTCCAGAAACGCGAAGGGCGACCCGAAGGCCGCCCGCTCGCGAGACGATGAGGATGGAGGCGAGGATCAGCCGGCCCTGGCCGGCGCAGGCTCAGGTGCCGGGGTTGAACCAAGCGCCACGCCAATCGATGGCACCGACGCCAAAGTCGAAGATCACCGACACCTCCACGCCGTCGACGCCGGAGACGGGGCCCGTCGTGACCTGCGGCCCCTCGGCACCATTGAGGTAGCCGTAGACATAGACAGGCGCCGACACCGCATCGGAGAACAGATACCAACGGTTCGCCGGGATCAGCGGCTCGACCAGGGGCTGGATGAAGCCGGCATAGATGTTGACGTTGCCGGTCTGGTTGGCTTGGACCGACACGGTCAGCTGACGGGCCGCCAGTTCCTGGTTCGGCCCCACCACCAGCTGCATGCTGGAGCCGACCGAGATGGGCAGGCCATCCAGCGTCTTCTGCTTCATCACCGCAGCCCGGCCGGCGGCCAGGTTGGTCAGGTCGAGCGCCGTTCCCGCCGCCGCCTTGTTGGCGCGAGCGGCGCCGGTGGCGAACACCGCTGTGGCGCCGGTGGTCAGCGTGGGCCCGTCGCCGTTGGCGGTGTTGAGCAGGCCATAGGCGGTGACGTTCTCGAAGTCCGCCACGCGCCGGCCGATCATGGCGGCGAAGTCGGTGAAGGCGCCGAGATCGTCGTTGACCAGCATCGGCCGGGTGACACGGATGCGCCGGGCGAAGGTGGTGAGCGCCACCAGCTCCTGGCTCTCGGACATGGTGCCGGCCTGGATCTCGCCGCTCTCCGACAGCGGCACCAGGTTGGGGAAGTCGCCGACACGCAGGTGGCGATGCGGCTTGAAGTCGCGGAAGTCGCGGCGCAGGAAGATCTGCCGATAGGTCGGCTTGGCCGGCGCATAGGCGGCCAACAGCATCTTGTTGGCTGCCGCCGAGAGCAGCAGCGGGAAGTCGCTGGTGGTCTGGAAGGCGCGCTCGGCCAGCTTGGCGGCATCGCGCGGGATGTTCTTCTCCCCTCGGGCACGCATCAGTTCGGCCACCATCTCGGAGGGGCGCCAACCAAGAAACTCGGCATGCCGATCGGAAGCCGGCGCCTGGTAGCCCGGCATGGCGCGGACGGCCAGCGCCTCGGCCATGGCATCGCGCATCACCTCCGGGTCCTGTGACACCTGACCAGCGGCCGGGTTGGCGGGCAGCGTCGGCGCTGTGGCACGACCCCGCTGGGCGAAGGCGTCCCACAGGCGACCGCGCAGCACGTCGGCGGACACCCGTTCGCGGACGGCTGCTTGGCGCTGCGCATCGATTTGGTCGTCGGGCACCAGCCCGCGGGCTGCGGCGAGCACGGGATCGTAGCTGGCGATGCGATCGGTGGCGGCGCGATCGGCCTCGGCACGGATGGCGTCGAGGTCGGGTGCCGGGGGCGGCGCCACGGTCGTGGCTGGCGGAGCCGAGGGTGCAGTCGGAGGGGTGGTGGTCATGGTCGGGTTGGTCTCCTGTCCCGTGGTTGTGGTGGTCGTGGCGGCGTCTGCCGGATCCGGCATGGTCGTCTCCTGGGTGGGGAAGGGGGTGGGATCGGCGATGGCCGGCTCGATGGCCGGCACAGGCACGGCATCTCCGGCGCCACGCACGGCGGCTTCGGGGTCGACAGGCAGGGGCACCACCGAGATCTCGTAAGGTTCCCAGTCGACCGCTCGGTGCACGGTCCCGGCGATTGGATCGGAGATCGGCTCGTAGCGGTGCACGCGGTAGCCGACGCTGATGCTACGGAGCGTGCCGTCGGCGATGCGTTGCCAGAGCGGTTCGACATCGGTGGCCGAGGAGAACTGCAGCGTGGCGATCCCTCGGCCGGGCTCGAGACGAGCAGCGATTACTCGACCAACGACATCACGCGCATCGCCGCTGCGGTGGGTGTTGAGCACCGGGGCGCCACCGCCACCCAGGCCCTGCATGCGCACCGCGTTCGGCGACATGTCGAGTTCCTCGGTGATCAGGCCAAGAGGCGGGACGAAGTTG
>JANPIH010000348.1:0-33752 GCA_031424895.1 Rhodospirillales bacterium | reverse complement strand
CAACTTCGTCCCGCCTCTTGGCCTGATCACCGAGGAACTCGACATGTCGCCGAACGCGGTGCGCATGCAGGGCCTGGGTGGCGGTGGCGCCCCGGTGCTCAACACCCACCGCAGCGGCGATGCGCGTGATGTCGTTGGTCGGGTAATCGCTGCTCGTCTCGAGCCCGGCCGAGGGATCGCCACGCTGCAGTTCTCCTCCGCCACCGACGTAGAGCCACTCTGGCAACGCATCGCCGACGGCACGCTGCGCAGTGTCAGCGTCGGCTACCGTGTGCATCGCTATGAGCCGATCCCCGACCCTGTCGCCGGCACCGTGCACCGCGCCGTCGATTGGGAACCCTACGAGATCTCCGTCGTGCCCTTGCCAGTTGATCCCGCCGCCGCCGTGCGTGGCGCCGGAGGTGCCGCGCCGGTGCCGGCCGTTGAGCCGGCCATCGCAGATGCCATCCCCACCCATACCCAGGAGACGACCATGCCGGATCCGGCAGACGCAACCGCGACTACTTCCGCCGCGCACCAGGAGACCAACCCGACCATGACCACCACCCCCACGTCCGCACCCACGGCTCCGCCAGCCACGACCGTGGCGCCGCCGCCGGCACCCGACCTCGACGCCATCCGTGCCGAGGCCGACCGCGCCGCCACCGAGCGCATCGCCAGCTACGATCCGGTGCTCGCCGCCGCCCGGGGCCTGGTGGCGGACGACCAGATCGACGCACAGCGCCAGGCCGCGATCCGCGAGCGGGTGTCGGCCGATGTGCTCCGCGGACGGCTGTGGGATGCCTTTGCCCAGCGGGGCCGCGCCACAGCGCCGACGCTGCCCGCCAACCCCGCCGCTGGTCCCGCCGCCCAGGACCCGGAAGCGATGCGCGACGCCATGGCCGAGGCGTTGGCTGTGCGCGCCATGCCCGGCTACCAGGCGCCGGATTCCGGCCGGCATGCCGAGTTCCTCGGCTGGCGCCCGTCCGAGATGGTCGCCGAACTGATGCGCGCCCGCGGTGAGCGCAACATCCCGCGCGATACCGCCAAGCTGGCCGAGCGCGCCTTCCAGACCACCAGCGACTTCCCGCTGCTGCTCTCGGCTGCCGCCAACAAGATGCTGCTGGCGGCCTATGCCCCCGCCAGCCCGACCTACCGGCAGATCTTCCTGCGCCGCGACTTCCGCGACTTCAAGCCGCATCGCCACCTGCGGGTCGGCGACTTCCCCAACCTGGTGCCGCTGTCCGAGAGTGGTGAGATCCAGGCCGGCACCATGTCCGAGAGCCAGGAATTGGTCGCGCTCACCACCTTCGCCCGGCGCATCCGCGTCACCCGGCCGATGCTGGTCAACGACGACCTTGGCGCCTTCACTGACTTCGCTGCCATGATCGGCCGGCGCGTCGCCGACTTCGAGAACGTCACCGCCTACGGCCTGCTCAACACCGCCAATGGCGATGGCCCGACGCTCACCACCGGTGCGACCGCGGTGTTCGCCACTGGCGCCGCGCGGGCGAACAAGGCAGCAGCCGGCACCGCGCTGGACCTGACCAACCTCGCCGCCGGACGGGCCGCAGTGATGAAGCAGAAGACGCTGGACGGACTGCCCATCTCGGTCGGCTCCAGCATGCAGCTGGTGGTGGGGCCGAACCAGGAACTGGCGGCGCGGCAGCTGACCGTGTCGGTGCAAGCCAACCAGACTGGCAACGTCAACATCTACGCCGGGTTCATCCAGCCGCTGGTCGAGCCGCTGATCCCGGCGAACCGCTGGTATCTGTTCTCCGATGCGGTGTCCGCCCCGGTCTACGTCTACGGCTACCTCAATGGCGCCGAGGGACCGCAGGTCACCACCGGTCCGGTCTCCGGCGTCGATGGCGTCGAGGTCTCGGTGATCTTCGACTTCGGGGTCGGTGCCATCGACTGGCGCGGTGCCTGGTTCAACCCGGGAACCTGATGCCTGGCTGATCCAGCCCGCCCAGCCTTCCTCTCCATCCTCATCGTCTCGCGAATGGGCGGCCCTCGGGTCGCCCTTCGCGTTTCTGGAGCACCCGATCCATGAAGAACTTCGTCCAGCCGGGCCTCTCGGTTCCGCTGCCCATGCCCTACGACCGCACCTCCGGCCAGGGCGTTCTGGTCGGCGCCCTGTTCGGTGTGGTCGCCGTCGATGCGCTCACCGGCGTCACTGCCGAGGTGGCGGTGAACGGCGTGTTCGACATCACCAAGGAGGCCCCGCTGGTGATCGCCGTCGGTGCCAGGGTGTTCTGGGACAACACCAACAAGCGCGTCACCACCACGTCCACCGCCAACACCGCTATCGGCCATGCCGTCGTCGCCGCTGCCAGTGCCGACACCACCGCCCGCGTTCGCCTCGTTGGCTCCACCCCCGCCGGCACCTGACGCCGTCGATCGCTTTGGCAGGGCCAGAGGGCCGCCAGGTCCAGCACCACCATCCTTCATCCCATCGGGAGAACGACCATGCGCTATCTGATCACCCGCTTTGGCGAGCCGAGCACCTATGGTGCGCTCGCCGGCATCCTGGCAGCCCTCGGGCTGCACAGTGATCCCGGCCTCATGCAGAACCTGACATTGATCGGCACCGGCATCGCCGGACTGCTCGGCATCCTACTCAAGGACAAGGCCGGTGCAGCCTGATGTCGGCGTTCGCGAGCATGTTGGTGGCCGTGCACGCCGACACCAACATCGGCACTCCGGCCGATTTCCGGCACCCGCCGGGTCCATGGGTGCCAGCCCGTGTCGTGCTGTCCCCGTCTACCGATACCATCGGTGGGTTGGGTGGGCTCGGCACCCGCGCCGGAAGCCTCGCCGCCACCGTGCTCGCCGGCGACATCGCGCCGCTGGAACCGCAGCGCGGCGACGAGCTGCTGCTCAACGGCACCGTGCACCGGATTGAGGACGCGGAGCGCGATCCACTCGGCCTGTCCTGGCGCCTCGTCCTAGCGGAGGGCTGAACATGCCGACGCCCATCCGCGAGGCGGCACTGGCCGCGATCGCCGATCGCCTCACCATCGAACTATCCGGCGTCGTGCTGGAGCGCGCGCGTCGCGCACCGGTGGACACCGACAAGGAACCCCTCCCGCGCCTTGTCCTGACTGGCACGGACTGGGAAGCGGACGAGACAGCGGAACCCGGCAGCACCCACTACACCTCGGGCTTCGTGGTGGCCGGCTATGTACGGGACACCACCGACCTGGGCGTCGAGCAGGGACTCTCAGACCTGCACGCATCAGTGGTCGGTGCACTTGCCGGCTGGACACCCGCAGTCGACGGCCTCGGCGAGGCCGCCGAGCAGGGTGCCGAGTTCCGGCTCTACGACACCGATGAGAGCAGCAAGCCGGCCGGTGACTTCCTCGCGCGCTTCTCGATGCTGGCGATCGCACCGCTCGGCTCGCCCTTCATCCCCTGACGCGCGCCTCGCCGCACAATCTGAAAGGACAAGCACATGAGTACGAACCTCGTGCGCATGAAGTTCGCCGCCGTCGCGGCTAAGATCGAGACCACGCCGGGAGTGGACTCCATCGGCGGCACCCCGGCTGCCGGGGACTGGATCGCCTCGGAGATGGAGGTGCAGTTCGACCCCACCATCATCGAATTGCCCGAACTCACCGGCTCGCTCGACAAGGCGACGTCCGTCGTCGGCGGTCTCAAGCCACGTCTTCGCATGCGCATGCCGCTGCGCGGCTCCGGCGCCGCCGGCACCGCACCGGACTTCGGCAAGCTCATGCGCTGCAGCACCTTCGCCGAACTGGTCACCGCAGTGGCCATTGGCGCACCGACCGCAGCCACCGCCGGCACCACCACCACTGTGACCGCCGCCGTCCCCTTCGGCACCACCGCCCAGCAGTATCGCGGCATGCCGCTGATCGTCACCGGCGTCGCCGCCGGCACCACCGGGATCGTCGACTACACGGCGGCGCGGGTGATCACCACGGGCGATACCGCCGGCACCGCCTACACCACGGGATCGAACCTCCAGATCCCGGTCAACGTCCTCTACAGCCCGACCTCGGACGAGGCGGTTTACAAGACCGCAACCATCTATTTCTACGCCGATGGCCTGCTCTGGACCTTCACCGGGGCACTCGGCACGCCGTCGCTCGAACTCACGACCGGCGGTATCGGCTTCATCAGCTTCGAGATGCGGGCCCAGTTCGCCAGCAAGTCCGTCACCACCGTGCCGGCAGGTGCCGCCGCGGTGCTGCGGCCGACACCGCCGCGGTTCGTGGGCGGCAAGTGCCAGCTCAACAAGGCGCTGGCCCAGGTCCGCACGCTCACCATCAATGCCGGCGTCAACTTCATCCAGCCGGACGACCCGGAGAGTGCGGAGGGCTATGGCGCTGCCCTGCCGATCGAACGCGACGTCGCCGGCAACCTCGATCCCTACATGAACACCACCAACTCGGTGGCGCTGTTCAACGCCTTCCGGGCGGGCACGCCGATGTCGCTGATGGCGATCATCGGCAGCAGCGCCGGCAACCGCTTCGTGGCCATCGTGCCCAACGCCAAGGCGATCGGCATGGACCCCGGCGCGCGGGACGGCCTCGGCCAGCACGGCGTCAGCTTCCAGGCCGATGGTGCGGACAGCGCCTTCTACCTGGCGCAGTTCTGACGCTGGCGTTTCATCTCCCCACCTTCCAGGAGTCCACCAAATGGATGACATGACCGCACCGCCGGTGTTTTCGGCGCACGACCTGCTGGCGTTCAGTCCGCCTGACTCGCCCCGCACCTACCGGATCGCCCCGCTGACCTATCGCGAACGCATCGCCTTCCGGGCAGCACTGGCGCGCGAGGCCGGGCTCCGGCCGTCGCCGCAGGATGTGAGCATGGCGCTACGCACCGCCCTGCATGAGATCGCCCCCAGCAACCTCGATGCGGCGCTGGCCGTGGTCGACGCTGCCGATGCTGCGCGGGCCGATGCCGAGGCCGCACCGAGGGATGCCGATGCCCAGGCACGACTAGCTGAGGCACAGGCCCGGCTCGCGGTGATCATCAGTGCCTGCATGGACGTCCCGGTCTACGCCGAGTTGCGCGCCGCCGGCGAGCGCTGGACCGGCATGGCACCATGGGTGGCCTGCCGCCATGCGTTGCGTGGCTGGGAAGGACCGGGATTGCCGCCATTCCAGCGCGACAAGGGGCTGGTGCCCGAAGGTCTGCTCGACGCCATGCCAGCGAGCGAGATTGCCGCCGTGGGCTGGCGCTCCTTCCTGCTGGTGTCGCTGGACCGGAGTGCGGAGGGAAACTCCGTGGCGCCCTCGCCGTCGCCCGGGACCCCGGTGCCTTCGACGGCGGGCTGAGACCCGAGGATGGCTCCGACTGGCTGGTCGCAGGCCAGCCGTGGGAGGGCGACAACCCAAGGCTGACGATCTCCCCTGCCTGGCACGAGTTCGTCCGTTTGTGGGCAGCTTGTCGGGATCCTGAGGGTGGCATCGCCCACTGGCCCGATGCGGGTGGTGTTGGCGATCAAGCTGCTTGTGTCGTCGACGCCTTCAGCGCGCTCGCCTCCCTCTACGCGGCGATGAACGACGCCGAGCAGAAGCTACGGGGGCAGCGATGAGCTTCGTGCGAGCAGTCATGTTCGGCCGTCTCAAGCCGGCGATGCAGGCCGAAGTGCGCGCCGTCGCGGGTGCCTTGCGTCGTGCGGTCGGCACCACCGGCGGCGAGGTGCAGTCCGAACTTCGTGCCCAGGCGCGGTCGGCTGGCTTCAAGGATGGCGGCCGCAGCATCGCCAATGCCTGGCGGCTGAACCTGTTTCCTGCGGGTGGCGTCGCGCCCACCACCTTCAAGCCGGCCGCGCTGGTCTGGTCCCGCATGCCGACCGTGGTCGATGCCTTTGACCGCGGGGCACAGATCGTCGCGCGTGGGCGGAAGTACCTGGCTTTCCCCACGAGCTACAATTCGATCGGCGGCCGTCGCGGTGCCAGCCGTCGTGGCGGACTACGAGTGACGCCCGCGCAAATGATGCAGGCCGGGCGGCGGGGCGAGGCCTTCGTGCTGCCGAGCAAGTCGCGGCCCGGCACCGCCTTGTGGTGCCTCCGCGTCGCCGCGGCCACCGGTACATCGCGCCGCACGCGCAACCGGCTGCGGCTGTTTGTCGGGAGCGGCACCGAGGTGCTGACCGGCCATCGCAAGGGCCTGGCGCAGCGGCGCCAGGAAGTCCTGGCCCAGGGGTTCGTGCCGATGTTCCTGCTGATGCGCCGGGTGTCGCTGCGTCGGCGGCTGGACGTTGCCGGCGTGCGCTCGCGCGTGCCGGGCTGGTTCGCGCGCAACGCCATCGCCGAACTTCGGAGGATCAAGTCGTGAGTGGTGCTGCCGCTCGCACCGTCGGCATCCGCGTCTCCACTGAGGGCGCTGATCGCGCCCGCCGGGAGCTGGAGCAGTTCGGGGTGGCCGGTGAAGCGGCACTGCGCCGCGTCGAAGTGGCCAGCGCCGCGGCATCGCCCGGGTTGCAGCGCCTGGCCGGTGCATCCGACGTGGCCACGCGCGCCTTCCAGGGGATGGGCGGGAGCCTCGGCACCGTCGGCAGCACCTTCGCCGGCGTGTCCGTCGCCGCAGGTGGGCTGACCGCCGGAATCGTGGCCATGGGCGCCGCCGCGGTCGCCGCCGGGGTGCAGATCGCCCAGGCCGGCGACACCGCCACCGCCGTGCTGGCGCGACTGGCCAGTGCCACCGGCTCCGCCTCGGCGGCCGAGCGGGCCTTCGAGGGACTGTTCCGTCTATCGCAGCAGACCGGCATCTCGGTCGCCGACAGCGCCGGTGCATTTGCCCGCTTTGCCGTCGCTGCCAAGGAGGTGGGCGCCACCAACGATCAGGTGCTGCGCCTGGTGGGCGGGCTCCAGAAGGCCGGCATCGTCGCCGGTGCCTCCGCCGAGGAAACGGGTGCCGCCACCCAGCAGCTGGCCCAGGCGCTGGCCTCTGGCGTGCTGCAGGGCGACGAATTGCGCTCGCTGCTGGAGAACATGCCGCAGCTGGCCCAAGCGCTGGCCCGCGAGTTGGGCGTCGGCATCGGCCAACTGCGCCAGATGGGCAGCGAGGGCAAGCTTACCGCTGACCGCGTGCTGCCGGCGCTGATCGCCGCCGGGGAGAAGCTGGCCGCCGAGTTCGACAAGCTGCCGCCAACCATGGGCCGCGCCTTTGGCGTGCTCGGCGCGGCGATGGACAACTTCGCCAGCCAACTCGACAAGGCGCTCGGCCTGTCGCAGGCGATTGCCAAGGCGGCGATGGAGGCCGCCGCCGCGGTCAATGCGGTGCAACGCTATGTGGCCCCCACCGACCGGCAGGCGGCCGAGAACGATGTCGCGCGCACCCGCGGCCGGCTGGAAGCCCTGCGTGCCGGGCCCGCCATGGATGACGGATCCGACCCAGCGCGGGGCTACTCCGCCATCCAGCGTGCCCAGTTGCAGGCGGCAGCCACGGCACGGCAGTCGGCGTTGCGCCAGGCCGAGAGCGAGCATCGCGCCGCCAATGACCGTCTCGGTGAGATCGAGCGCGATGCACAGCAGCAGCGCTTTGGCGAGTTCGTCACCGCCCAGGCCAAGGCCGCCGATGCCGCCCGGACCCGCACCGCCCAGGAAGTCCGCGAGGTTGTCGAGGCCAACGACAAGAAGCTCAAGGCCACCCGCGAGTACCAGGAACAGCTGGCCAAGATTGCCCGGGCCGAGACGGCCGGGATCACCACCCTGCCGGGCGGCGCGGCTTTCGACGCGACGCGTGCCCGGGCTGATGCGCTGCGCGAGTACCAGGACAAGCTGTCCAAGGCCAATGAGGAGGGCCAGAAGGCCGCCAAGCTGGCGGATGACCAAGCTGCCAAGGTGGGAAAGGTCTCGGAGGCACTGGCTGTCGAACTCGACCGGCAGACCCGCCTGACCGAGGCCCAGCGCAAGGGTAGCGATGCGGTTACGGCGCTGAACGTCGCCCTGGAGATCGAGAAGCAGATCCGAGAGGCCGGCATCCCGGCCATTGAGAAGCGCACCACCGCCCAGCAGCGTGAGGCCGAGGCGATGGCCCAGACGGTGCGCCAGATCGAGACGCAGCGTGCTGCCTACAAGTCAGCCCAGGAGGACCAGAAGAAGCTCGACGAGGCGCGTAAGGAGCAGGAGCGTCAGGTCCAGTCCACCACTGATGACGTGGTGCGCTATGCCGGTGATCGCTTCGCCGACCTGTTCTCCCGCACCGGCCGCGGCTGGGCCGGGGTGATGGACGATCTCTACCGCCTGGCGCGCTCCACCTTCGCCCGCATCGCGGCCGAGGCGGTGATCCGCCCGATCGTCACCCCCATCGTCCAGGGCATCTTCGGCAGCGGTGGGATCGGTGGCGTCGGCGGCGCCGCATCCGGTGGCGGGGGGCTGGCGAGCCTGCTCGGCCTCAACAACATCGGCCAGACGCTCGGGCTGACCGGACCGGGCGGCCTGCTGAGCGGCATCGGTTCGACCCTCGGACTGACTGGCAGTGGCGGGCTTCTGTCGGGTCTGGGCACGTCGATCTTCGGTTCTGCCGGCACCGCGATGGGGCCTCTGGCTGAGGTCGTCGGGGCATCGCCCGGGCTGTTCGGCCTGGGCGGCACCTCGCTGATGGGTGGCAGTGCCCTGACGCTCGGCGGGGCGCTGTCCGGCATCGGCGGCGGCTTCGCGCTGGGCAATTTGGTCGGCGGCCTGGTCGGCAACAACCAGACCAACGGCATGATCGGCTCCGGTCTCGGCGCCGGGCTGGGCTTTCTGGTGGGCGGCCCGGTTGGCGGCCTGGTCGGTGGTGCCCTGGGTGGGCTGGGCAGCCTGTTCGGGCCGCAGCAGGAATCGCTGCGCGGCTGGGGCTACTGGCTGCAAGGCGACGGGCCTGGCTACCAGGGCAATCAGATCGCCCCCATTGGCCGCCAGTGGTACAACGACGAGGGCCGGGAGGAATTCCAGCACGCCGAACAGCAGCGTGCCCTGGCCAACACCTATCTCTCACAGCGCGGCCTGCGCGTCGGCGGCTCGCAGAATGTTGGCGGCACCCGCCTGGGTCCGGACTCAACCTGGGGCGGTGTCGCGACCTTCGAGGATGCCTTTGCCCGGCTGTCCTTCTCGGCCACCGACAACGAGGCGCTGAACCGTTCGCTGCAGGGACGCAGCTTCCATGGCGTCGGCGAGTTGCAGCAATGGGGCGACGGCCTTCTCACCGCCCAGGCGGAACTCGACAAGCTCGGCACCGCGCCGCTGCCGGCCTTCACCCAGCAGATCGACGCCATCAACGCCGCCTTCGACAAGGCGACGGCGACAGCCCTTACGTACGGGTTGGCAGAGGACAAGCTGAACACCGAGCGCGCCCGCCAGATCGGCATCCTGGAGGCACAACGCACGGAGACGCTGCGCCAGGGCGAGGTGGCACTGGCGGTGCGCCGGCTCACCGCAGCAGGCAACACCGAAGCCGCCGAACTGGCACGACAGACCGAGGCAGCCCGGCAGGAGACGCGGGCCTTTACTGAGCAACTCGAGGCGCTGGCAACCGCCGCCGCCGAGAAGTCGCGGCTACTGGTTGAGTTGGAAGAGACGCAGGCGGCGGAGCGGGCCGCCATCATCGCGCGCTACGGCGAGCAGGCACGCGACGCGCTGATGCGCACCGGCGGGGCGATCCGTGCCTATCTCGACGGTCTGCGCGCCGGGGCCGCTGGCGGCGCCTCGCCGACCGACCGACTGGTCGAGGCGCAGAACGCCTTCGGGCGGGATCTCGCCCTCGCCCGTGGTGGCGACGGCGATGCCCTGTCCCGCATCACCCAGACCGCCGACACGCTGCTCGCCGCCGGGCGTGGCATGTATGCCTCCGGCACCGACTTCCAGGCGTTGCGCCAGTTCGTCATCTCCAGCCTGGAGAACCTGCCCGCCACCCAGTCCTACGACGCGCAGATCCTGGCCGAGTTGCAGCGCCTGGGCGGCTCGATCGATGTCCAGGTTGGTATCGAGGTCATCCGCGTCATCACCGAGGCATTGAACGCCCTGCCGGACGCCGACCGGGCGCGGCTGGTGCAGAGCGCCACGGTGCTGCGCACGGTCGAGGAACGGCTCGGCCGGCTGCTGACCGATGGTGAGATCGACGCCCTGGTGCAGGGTGCCTTGGTCCGTCGCGACATCGAGCAATCGATGCAGCGCGACCTCAGTCTGGCCGAGCGTGCCGGGCTGGTGCAGGCCGCCGATATCACCCGGGCCATCCAACAGGCGATGGGGCGCGACCTGTCGCCCGCCGAACGCGCCGGGTTGGTTTACGATGCCGACATCACCCGGGCCATTCAGCAGGCAATGGGTCGCGATCTCTCGGTCGCCGAGCGTGCCGGGCTGGTTCAGGCCGCCGATATCACGCGGGCGATCCAGCAGGCGCTCGGGCGCGACCTGTCACCGGCCGAGCGGGCCGGGCTGGTCTACGACGCCGATATCACCCGTGCGATCCAACAGGCGATGGGGCGGGACCTCACGGCTGAGGAACGAGCCGGCCTGATTGCCGGCGGCGGCGTCCTGCGCAGCATCGAACAGGCGATCGGCCGCAACCTCTCGGATGCCGAGCGCGACAGCCTTGTGCAGGGTGCCAGCATCACGCGTATCGTCGAACAGGCGCTGGGCCGCGATCTCACCGAGGCCGAGCGGGCCGGCCTGATTGCCGGCGGCAGCATCCTGCGCAGCATCGAACAGGCGATCGGGCGCAACCTGTCCGACGCCGAGCGCGACAGCCTGGTCCAGGGTGCCGCGATCGAGCGGACCATCGCGCAGGCCATCGGGCGGGACCTCACAGCCGACGAACGCGCCGGACTGCTCCAGGCCGCCAGCGTGGTGCGTACCGTCGAGCAGCAGCTGGGCCGCGTCCTGACCGATGCGGAGCGGGCCCTGGTCATCGAGAGCGCCATCGTCACCCGTGGCATCAACCAAACGATATTCGCGCCGACCGGCACCATCGTCGTGCCCGAGAACGAGGCGGTGCTGCGCGGCATCTTCCAGGAGATCCTCGAGGCAACCGGGGCCACGCTGCTCACCGAGGAGAACATCACCCGCATCATCCGCCAGGCCGTCGAGACCACCGAGACCATCCAGATCAGCCGCTCCATCGACGACAAGCTCGGCAGCGTCCTGGGGGTGATGCGCGATATCCTGTGGGAAATCCGCAACGATACCAAGCGCGTGGTGACCGCGACCGAGGCCTACGCGGGACGCACCGATGCCGGCGAGGGCACGGGCGCCAACTTCGCCTTCGGCGGCGTGTTTACGGGTGGCAATGTCATTCCGTTCGCCCGCGGCGGCATCCCCGACCTGGTGGGCCGTCCGACGCTGGCGCCGATGGCGCTATTCGGCGAGGCCGGGCCTGAGGCGATCATGCCGCTGCGCCGCGGCAGCGATGGCCGCCTTGGCGTGCAAGCCCGCACCCCAGCACCCGATCTCGTCCCCCTGGTCGCCGCCATCGAGCGACTGGAGCGCGCCGTGCGCCAGGTCGGCGCGCTGCAGGCGAGTGAGACGCGCGAGGGGTTGGCCGTCGTCGTCGACGAACTCCAGCAGGTCGCGACCCCACTGCGGCGCTTGGCCCAGGCGGGCTGACCGCCCCACTCCGCCGCCTCGCCCAGGCCGGCTGATCCGCCCGCCCGCCACCAGGAGGCAGCCATGGCCGACGGCCTCGTCACCCTGGTCGAGATCACCGCCTACGACCCGAGCGTCACCAACAAGCTGATCCGCTCCGAAGAGCTGGACAATGCCATCTGGAGCAAGACGGCCGTCACCATCACCGCCAATGCCGCGACTGCGCCGGACGGCACCCTGTCGGCCGATACCATCGTCGAGACCGCGGCCAACGCCTTCCATGTGGTCGCGCAATACACCACCGGCTTCACCGCCGGCATGCCGGTGATGGTCTCTGGCCACCTCAAGGCCAACGGCCGCAGCCGCGTGCGGGTGCAGACCGACACCAGCCCCAACAACGGGACCGCCGACTTCGATCTCGCCACCGGTACTGTGGGCGGCATCACCGGCATCGCCTCCGCACCGCGGCTGATCCCGCTGGGCAGTGGCTGGTGGCGCTTTGCGGTGATCTGGACGCCGGCCAGCGGTGCGGCCATGGGCATCAAGCTCATCCTGGCGGCGAGCACCTACGGGGTCGCCTATCTCGGCGACGGCGTCTCGGGGATGCATGGCTGGGGCTTCATGCTCGATCCCTCGGGCACGCTGAACGAATACGTACGGACCACCGGCGTCGCAGGTCCCGGCACCAGGGTCCTACGGTTCGCCAGCGGACGCGGGCGCATGACCGGCCCCGGTGACGTGCCACCGCATGTGCACTTCACCCCGCGGTTGCAGCAGCCGGTCAATTTCAGCCGCACCCTGTTCAGCAATGCCCGCGTCACCGGCGGTTCCAAGGTTGGTGCCGGCGAGATGGTGCTCAACAACACCGACCAGGGCCTCACCTACCTCCGCGACCTCGGCATCGACGGGCGGGATATCGTGGTGCGGGTCGGCGCCCAGGATGCGGCCTACCCCAGCGGCTTTACCACCTTCCTGACCGGGACCGCCGAGCAGATCGAGGTCGGCGCCCGCACCGCCACGATCCGCCTGCGGGATCGCCTGCAGGTTATGTCGCTGCCGGTGCAGGCCACCCGCTACGCCGGAACCAATGTCCTACCTGCGGGCGCCGAGGGCACGGCGGACGACATCAAGGGGCAGCCGAAGCCGCTGCTCTACGGCCGGCGCTACCAGGTTGCCCCCGTCCTGGTGAACACCGCCAAGCTGACCTTCCAGCTGCACGACGGTGCCATCCAGGCCGTTGATGCCGTCTATGACATGGGCATCGCGCTGACCGCCGGTGCCGACTACGCCAATCTCGCTGCCCTTGAAGCCGCCACCCCGGGCGCCGGCACCTACGTCACCTGCCTGGCGCTTGGGTTGTTCCGGCTCGGCAGTGCGCCTGCCGGCAAGGTCACCGTGGATGCCCGTGGCGACAGCACCGGCGGCTACGTCAGCAAGGTCGGCGAGATCGTCCAGCGCCTCCTCACCACCCGATGCGGCGTTGCCGCCAGCGACATCGACACCGCGAGCTTCACTGCGTTGAACACCGCCGCCCCGGGTGAGGTTGGATTCTATGCCACCTCGGACACCACCCGGCAGGAGGCGATCGACGTCCTCCTCGCATCCATCGGTGCCTGGCTCGCCCCGACCCGCACCGGGATCTGGCAGGTCGGGCAGTTGGTGGCGCCCAGCGGCACGCCGGTGGCCACCTTCACGGATGTCGAGATCCTGGCGCTCGACAGCCGCGCCACCAATGACGATGCCCGCGGCGTCCCGGTCTGGCGGGTGACCGTCCGCTACAAGCCCTACACCACCGGCGCGACCACGGCCGACATCGCGGCCGGCGTCACCCAGGCACGCCGGGCGGAACTGCTGCAGCCCTGGCGCGACACCACCGCCAGCGATCCCACGGTGCAGGCCAAGCACCTGCTGGCCACCGACCTGGTGCGCGAGACGCTGCTCAATAGCGCCAGTGATGCCGCCACCGAGGCAACCCGCCTCCTGGCGCTGCACGGCGTACGGCGGGACTTCGTCCAGGCCGAGGTGTGGCTCACCGAGGCCAATGCTGCCGTCGACCTCGGACGCGTGGTGCGGCTGGTCACGCCGCGCCTCGGCTACGGCGCCGGGCGGGACTTCATCGTTGTCGGCATCACCGTCAATGGCCGCCGGCAGCGCCTGACCCTCGACCTGTGGGGCTGAGATGGCCAAGCTTCAGCTGTCCCTTTCCAACGTCGCAGACGGCGCCACCCTCTCGGGCGGCCTGTGGCTGGGCACCGCACCGCTTGCAAACCTGCAGCAGAAGCTGCTGTCCAAGGTGGCGCGCTCCGTCGACCTGCTGACCACCAGCACGCGGCTGGACATCGACCTGGGCAACGCCAGCACCATCGTCAGGTTCGTGGCGCTCGCCCGGCACAACCTCACCACCGCCGCGACCTACCGCATCACCGCCGGTACCACAGTCGGTGGCACGGACATCTACGACAGCACCACCTTGCCGGTCTGGCCAGCCGTCTATCTCCCCGAGGATCTCGAGTGGGAGGACGACAACTGGTGGGAAGGGCAGATCTCCACCGCCGAGGCCGAGGGCTATCCCATCGCCCTGGAGCATGACGTCGGGAGCAACATCCGCGCCCGTTACTGGCGCATTGCGCTGACCGACACCGCCAACCCGGCCGGCTATGTCGAACTCGCCCGCCTCTGGATGGGTCCGCTCTGGGCGCCGCAGCGCAACCTCAGCTACGGCGCCGGCCTTACCTGGGAAGCCCGCTCCGTATCGGAATACTCCCTTGGCGGTGTGCTGTTCAGCGAGCCTCGGCCACCCGCGCGCGTGCTGCGGCTGACCCTCAACGCGCTGAACGACGCGGAGGCCTACGGCACCCTGCTCGATGCCCAGCGCCGCGTCGGCACCGATGGCGAGCTTTGGGTCATCCCCAACTGGGATGACGCCGCGCGGCGGTTCAAGCGCGACTTCCTCGCCCGCTTCCGCCGCTTCGACCCCATCGCCCAGGTCCACAACCGGCTGCACGAGACCAGCTTCGAACTGGAGGAAAGACTGTGAGCAACGCAGACTGGGCGCTGCTGCAGGCGCTCACCGACCAGAGTTTTGCCAACGGCGCCTTCCGCCAGAACCTGCGCCCGGCTTTCAACGCCGTGGGGGCTACCGGCCTCGATGCCGCCGCTTACGCCGAGCTGGCCCTCGCCTATGCCAACGCCGCGGCCGCCTCCTACGCCCTGGCGCTCGCGCTCACCGGGGGTGGCCAAGGCATCGGCACCACGATGCTGTCCCTGCCGCGTGTGGTCGAGCACGGCAGCGCGGCCTTCGCCGAGATCGAGGCCATCCGCGGCCTGTTCCCCAACCCGCAGAACGCCAGCTACCAGATCGTCCTGCAGGACTTCGGCAAGCTCGTCTTCTGCACATCAGGCACCAACACCTACACCTTCCCCAGTGCGGTCGACCTGCCAGACGGCTGGTTCTGCCGGTTGCGCAACCGCTCCGGTGTGAACCTCACCCTGAACCCGACCGGCGCCGACACGCTGAACGGCAGCGCCTCGCTGGCGATCGCCACCGGCTCGGCGATCCTCACCGCCGTGCGCACCGCCGCCGGCACTTTCGAGGTGGCATAGCATGACCATCGCCCGTCCCAGCCTGCGCTTCGATTTCGCCAATGCGCCCGGTTTCATCGACCCCCGCGCGACCTTCGGGCGGGCGAGCACGGCCACCTATGTCGATCGCCAGGGCGTGCTCCGCACTGCGGCAGCCAGCACACCACGCTGGGACTTCGACCCGATCACCGGTCTGTCCCGCGGCCTGCTGTTCGAACCGCAACGCACCAACCTGTTCCTGCGCGCCCGCGAGTTCGACAACGCCGCCTGGACCAAGACCGGTATGACGGTCACCGCCAACACCTCGGCCGCCGCCGACGGCACTATGGCGCTGGAGACACTGACAGCCACCGCTTCTGGCGCGAATGTCGCCCAGGCCTGCACCATCACCGCTGGTAATTCCATCACCGTCTCGGTCTATGCCCGGGCCAGCACCTCGTCGCACCTGCTGCTGTCGCTCAACGACGGGGTGAACGGGGTGCTGTGCTGGTTCAACCTGCAGGCTGGCACCATCGGCACCCACACCGCCGGCACCGGCACCGCGCTGTTCGCCTTCAAGGACATCGAGGTATGCGGTGCCGGACTCTGGCGCTGCTCGCTAACCGTCACGACATCAACCAGCACGGCGTTCGCCGCAACCTTCGGACCGGCGGCCGCCGATGGGATCGGCACGGCGATCGGCGACGTCATCTTCGCTGGCGACGCCCAGTTCGAGGCCACCAGCTCGGCCACCACCTTCATTGCCACCAGCTCCACGACCGTCACCCGCAGTGCCGACTTCCTGTCGGTGCCGACCTCCGGCTCCTGGTTCAATGCCACGGAAGGCACCATGGTCTTCGACTTCCTGGTCAGCCGTCGCTCCCCGACCGGGAGCGTCGTGTTTGGCGGCATCGGCGATACCTTCTCGAACACCATCTACCTCAGCCGCAGCAACTCCTCGGTATTCATGACGGTGCTCTCGGGCGGCCCTCAACAGGCCCTGATCGGCAAGACGCTCGACTGGACCATTGGTGCGCGCAACCGTGTCGCCATGGCTTGGCGGACCAACGACTTTTGCATCGTCGCCAATGGCGGCACCGCGGCGCTGGACACCAACGGAGCGTTGCCGGTCACGCCGGTACGCCTGATGGTGGGTGCCGCACCCTATGCGGCGACGGGTGGGTCGGACTGCTGTGAGGCGCTCAGCCAGGTCAGCTATTTCCCGCGCCGGTTGGCCGACAGCGTGATGAAGACCCTCACGGCGCCGTAGGAGCACAGCCATGTGGACCGAGACCTATCACCGCTTCGCCAGCGAGGCGATGTTCCTGGCGGCATGTGACGCCGCGGGCTGGCCGCGGGGGCCGGACGCCAAGACATCACCACCGGCAGGTGTGGTGCTCGACGTCGTCGGACCAGCGGTGGAGCCACCAGTGCTCGCGGGCACATTGATCACGCCCGGCGCTATCGATCCACGCTGGCACGTCAGTGCATCATGGTTTTCAGGCACCGCCATGCCCACGAGCTTCGCCGCCGCCGAGGTGATCCCGGAGCAGCCGGTAAGGATGTTCGCGACCAGGGATCCAGGACAGAAAGTGGCGGCAATCAGGTCGGCCTTCGTGGCACGGAAGCTGGCGAAGACCGATGACCCGAGATTGGTGCCGGTGGCTGCCGAAGTTGAAATCGAGAAGCTGGGATGAGCGCCTATCGGGGGGCATTTAACGCGCTGTATGGAGTGCCCAACGGCATCAATCGGAAGGTGCTACAGCACCTGGTCGGTCATCACCAGCGGCGTACTGGGAGGCACCAACCCCTGCTCCTTCGCCAACTGGCGCGCAAAGAACAGCAGCATCTTGCGGCCATCGCCGTCGACCGCGTGCCAAATGCGCTCAAGCTCGGCTAGCTGTCGTGGGCCTGGCCGCCGACCCGGAACTGACCGCTCGCCGTGGGTTCTCCGCATCATCGCCTCCCGTCGTGCCAATTGTCGTGCAGGCGGAGCATGACCGACCCGCGCCCTCCTAGCGACGCGGGCCGTTTAGGTCCGTCAGGCGATCGTCAGACCGACATTCACGTTGCCACGTGTGGCGTTGGAATACGGGCAGACTTGATGCGCCTTGTTCACCAGCGCCTCGGCCTGGGCCGGCTCGACACCAGGCAAGGAAATGGTGAGGTCAGCGGTGATACCGAAACCGCCCGCATCGCGGGGACCGATGCCAACCTTCGCGGTTACGTTCGCCTCATTCGGGATACGAACTTTCTCCTGTAACGCGACGAACTTCAGTGCGCCGAGGAAACAGGCAGCGTAGCCCGCCGCAAAGAGCTGCTCGGGATTGTTGCCTTCGCCGCCCGCACCGCCAAGCTCCTTGGGGGTGGTCAGCTTCACATCAAGTGCGCCATCGGCCGTCCGGGCACGACCGTCACGGCCCCCGTTGGCAGTGGCCTGGGTGGTGTATTTCACATCGATGGACATGCGCGTGATCCTTGCTTGCGTCGGCGAGGCCGGACCATCCGGCCATTTGATTAGTGAACAATTTAATAGTGCACAATTTAATGACGTGCAACCATATGCGTGCTAGAAGCTACTCATGTGCTCCGACATCGCCGCTCCGAGGCCGCCGACCGCTCCCTGCCTCCGGCTCGAGGACAATCTGTGCTTCATCGTGTATGCGGCGAATCACGCCTTTACCGCGGCGTACAAGCCGCTGCTCGAACCGCTCGGCCTGACCTACCCGCAATACCTCGTGCTGCTCATTCTCTGGGAGGGAGACGGGCTAGCAGTGAAGGCGATCGGCGCGCGGCTGCATCTCAACTCCGGAACGCTTACTCCTCTCCTGAAACGCATGGAAGCCGCAGGATTGGTTCGGCGCGACCGTGATCCGCAGGATGAGCGTCAGGTCCGCATCCGTCTGACAGATTACGGTCAGGGTCTGCGTCTTCGGGCGGCCACGGTCCCGGCGGTGCTTGGCTGCAGTCTCGGGGAAACGGAGGCGGCCCTTGTCGCGCTGCGCTCCAGCCTGTCGCGTCTCATCGCCAGACTTAGGGCCGGCACGCCCGACGTGTGAGCGTCGACATCCTAGATAGGAATGAGGGACCCACATGCTTCTGCTCCGCGAACCCCCACTTTCTTCCTGCCCATGCAGCCGTAGCCACCCGAACAACTCAACGACAAGGGCCTCTTATCATGCTGCTCTATGAACATCCGGGCTCGCCCTATGCCCAGAAAATCAAGATTGCACTCAGGGAAAAAGGTGTGGCCTTCGATGTCGAACTCCCGAAGACGTTGGGCACCGGGCAAGTGGACGAGGCCTTTGGCATGGCCAACCCGCGGGCGGAAGTGCCGGTACTTGTCGACGGGCAGACGAGCATCTTCGATTCCACCATCATCATGGAATATATCGAGGAGCGCTGGCCCAACCCGCCCCTGTTGCCGCGTACGCCGGAAGCCCGTGCCGCGGCCAGGATGACGGAGGATGTGTGCGACACCCAGTACGAAGCCGTGAACTGGGGCTTCGCTGAGGTGACGGTGTTTGGTCGCGCCACCGGCGCGCTCGCCGATACGTTGCGGGCGGCGGCGGCGCGGCAAACCACCGTGATCCAGGAATGGCTTGCGGTGCGACTTGGAAACGCAGCCTGGTTCGGCGGGGAAGCATTCGGCTGGGCTGACGCGGCCGTGGCACCAATGCTCCACCGGTCGGTTCTTTACGGCATGGGGCCGCCGCCCGGCAGCGCACTTGCCGCCTGGTACGCACGCCTACGGGAACGAGCTTCAGTTGCTGTTACATTTTCTGAATACGAGGCGGCGTCGTCGGGGATGGCGGCCACTGTCGAGCGCTTCAAGACGGGCGAGCGACTACGAGAGTATCGCGACAATCGGCTTGAATGGATGATAAAATCTGGCGGTATCGAGGTGGTGCTGGCGGGCTTGCGGGACCGGAACATCCGTTTTCCGTGGCCGAACACGTGAAAGCCCAGCCCAACCAGCCAAAACGCCTGGTTTCGATTCTCGCTGAATCGCGGGTAATAATCAGTAGTGGGATGAAACGGACTCCTCCGGCGCCTGGATTACCGTGGCGGCCTGGTAAAGGCTAGCGAATCAGCCGTTGCCGGTGGCGGCAGGCCAGCCGAGTGACCCTTCCGGGCCGGGCCGGTTGCGCAGCCACCATGACCAGTCCTGCGGGATCAACGAGAATGGATCGTTGTGGGCCAGTTCGCGTGCCGCCCAGACCGGCCAGTGCGGGTTCGACAACGCGGGTCGCCCCAGGAACACCAGGTCGATCAGCTCCTCACGGATGACCTGGTCGGCCACACTGGGCAGCCCGAGATTCCAGCTCACGCCCACGGGAATTCCAACCTCGCGCCGCACACGACTGCCGCGCTCAACCATGAACGCCACGTCGCCGAACGGCGGATCCTTGATGTCGTCGGTGTTCATGCCAAGGCTGAGATCGGCCAGATCCAGCCCGTGCTCCTTCAGCATCGCGACCGCCGTGACGGCATCGTCGAACTGCACACCGTTCTCGTTAAAATCGTCGGAGCCAAGGCGCATGGTCAGCGGCAGGCGCTCCGGCCAGACCGCCCGGACCGCGTCCATGGCCTCGCGATGAAAGCGCAGCCGGTTCTCCAGGCTACCCCCATATTCGTCGGTGCGCTGATTGGCCAACGGGGAAAAGAAGCTCGCTCCGAGATAACCATGCGCGAAATGCATCTCCAGCCACTCGAACCCAGCAGCCAACGCCCGCAGCGCTGCGCGGGCGTAGCAGCGGTGAATCTCCTTGATCTCGGCGACGGTTAGCGCCAGGACCGGATACGTATACCGCCCGCCATAGGTAATCGCCGACGGGCCGCGAACCTGCCATCCGTCGGGATGATCCGGCGCCAATTGGAGTTTACCCTCCCAGGGCTTCAACTCGCTGCCCTTGCGGCCGGTATGGCCGAGCTGAATGGCGGGCACCGAACCCATGTCCTTGATGATCGCCGTCACCCGTGAAAGGCCCTCGATCTGATTGTCATCGTAAATGCCGGCACAGCTGGTGCCGGTGCGGCCATCCGGCGTGATCGCCAGCTGCTCGGGGAACACCAAGCCGAACCCACCCGCCGCGCGCGACCCCATCAGCATGACATGGAAGTCGTTCATCAACCCGTCGACGGACCGGTACATGGTCATCGGCGACATCGCAATCCGGTTGCGCAGCTTGACGCCTTTGAGCGTGAAGGGACTGAAAAGATCGGGCATCGGGAACTCACCAGGAGAAACTTACACGGCCGGATACACGCAACGACCGTGCCACGGCAATCTATGGGCTACGCCCTACGGTCATGTCAGGAGCGGCGCCATGCCTGGGTCGCCCTTTGTTGCCGCCGCCTAGTGCGAGGCTCCGGGTCGCTGCGCCTTCATCGGGTGATGGCGATGGCGATCACTGTGGGACGCCATCGTGTCCTGGCTTTGGCCCGGCAAGGCGGTGCTGATCCTTCGCCTTCAGCTGAACCGGCGCCATCCGACGCTCCCAAGAATGATGCTTGGATCAAGTTTCTTACCAAGCCGGAATCCTAAATTTCAGTGATTTTTTGTCGGCGATGGCACTGTGTTTTCCATAATTGCCGTTACAAGCCTCAGGAATTCAATGGAGCGTAGATGGTCCTAGCAATAGATGTGCGCAATACCGCAATGGCAAAATCAGATTTTGCAATGGTCGCGGCTGAACGCTTCTTTGTCTTCGCTCATGCCCGTTCCACGATCACATAAACTACCGCCTCGCCCGCTCCGGCCAAATTCTCCACTCCATGCGGCACATCGGTGCGGCAGCTGCAGCTGTCGCCTGCCGAAAGCTCCGCCATTTCCTCGCCCACCGTCACTCTCACCCTGCCGCTCGCCACATGCATGTGCTCCACAGTCCCAACGTCATGCGCCGGCGAAGGACCCAGCACAGCCGCGGGCGGGATCACATGGCGGACGAAGTCGATCCGGCTCCCGGGTCCAGCCGGTCCCAGCCGCTCCCACGGTGCCGGCACCTCGCCGCGCGTGCCCTCGCCGCGGCGCAGTAGCCGAATGCGTGGCATTGCCTCCGCGCCATCCTCCAGCAGCGCCGCCGCGCCGACCCCCAGCGCCTGGGCCAGCCGCACCAGCGTTGCCACTGTGGGCGACTTTGTCCCCCGTTCGATGTCCGAGATCATTGACGGCGATACGCCGCTGCGTGCCGCCAGCACTCGCAAACTCAGCCTAGCCGCCTCGCGCCGCCGCTTCACCGCCCGCCCCGTGCGCCGACTGATTTCATTGTCCGCTATAATTGACAATTCGTCCTCCATAGATTACGCACGGTATAACCACGCAAAAGGGAACGGGCAATGAATATCACCGAATTCGACACAGACCTGCGGCGCGATGGCTATCGGGTGGTCAAAACCAGCGTCAAGCCAAACCTCATCGCACCCAACCACTGCCACGATTTCGACGCCAAGTCGCTGGTCCTGGGTGGCGAGATCACCATCACCTGCAACAACACTGCCGTCACCTACCGCGCCGGTCAGTGCTTTGCCGTCCCCAGCGGAACCATGCACGCCGAGCATGTCGGTCCCGAGGGCGTGGCGCTGCTATCCGGCCGCCGCCGCGCCAGCGCCCCGCTTACCCGCGAGGCCTTCGAGAGTGACTTGCGTCGTGAAGGCTTCGACGTCACCCACGGGGGGCAGAAGGCCTGCGTCACAGAAGACCAGCACGCCCATGATTTCGACTTGCGCATCATGGTCCTCGGCGGTGAGATCACCCTCACGCGCGACGGCAGTTCCACTACCTTCAAGTCCGGCGACTGCTGTGAGATTCCGGAAGGTTGCCAGCACACCACGCAAGTGGGGCCGGAGGGCGTCGCCTACGTTCTCGGCAAGGCCTACCGCCGCGCCAGCTGAGCCTTTTCTACGGACTCCTTGCACAGGCGGACGTGGGTGCACTAGCCGGCCGGGGTGACGCCTCGGCGCGGCGCACTCGCCACCTCGCGCATCGCCTGATGGATCTGCGCGGAGATGCCCCCCGTCAATTGAGGGCATCATTCCTTCGTTCTGCGCCAAACGTCGTTCCATCCGGCAGAGAGTCCAGAGGGGAGGCGGAAGCCTTTGGCCAGCCCGCAAGAATGGTTAACTCCGGCCGCACGCGTGCCACTCGCTACTGAACCCAAGAAGAGGAGACGCGCGATGCTGACGGTCCATCATCTCGGAAAATCACAATCCGAACGGATTGTCTGGCTCTGCGAAGAGCTCGAAATTCCCTACTCGCTTGAGCACTACACGCGTGACGCCGTGACGATGCTCTCGCCGCCTGAGCTCAAAGCGCTCCATCCAATCGGGGCGGCCCCGATAATCACTGAGGGAAACGTAGTGCTGGGGGAGTCAGGCGCTATCGTCGACTACATCATTGCGAAGCACGGCGGCGGCCGGCTTGCCGTGGGGCCAGAGCATCCCGATTTCGCCACCTACCTGTACTGGCTGCACTTCGCGAATGGGTCACTGCAGCCGGCGATGGGGCGCAACATGATCTTGCGTCGATTGAACCTGGCGGACGACAATCAAGTGCTGCAGGCGATGCGCGGCCGGCTTGATCGTGCACTGGGGCTGGTCGATGCACGGCTTGCAGCGGCAGACTATCTGGCAGGCGCCGAATTCTCCGCGGCGGACATCATGACCGTGTTCAGCCTGACCACGATGCGCTTCTTTTTGCCGGTTGATCTGTCGCCCTACCGCAATATCTTGGCGTATCTGCAGCGGATTGCGGCTCGGCCAGCGTATCAACTTGCTATGGCGAAGGGCGACCCTGGCATGCCGTTGCTTCTGACGTGATTTCGCTTTTGGCTGTGCACGGGACATTCGACCACGCGCGCTAAACAGGCGGCACGGGGCGCGGCCTGCCCTCGTCGTCCACTGCGACCATGACAAATTCCGCGGCAGTCACCTTGTGCCGGGGCCTCTGGCCGCCTGGAAGTGCCCAGGCTTCCACTGCAAAGACCATCGAGGTGTTGCCGATGCGGATGATCTCCGTATGGACGCACACCACGTCGCCGACCTTGACCGGTCGCAGGAAGCTCAGGTGGGAAACGGCCGCCGTGGCAGTGCGTCCTCCAGCGCGCGCTGACGCGGCCGTCCCCGCCGCCAGATCCATCAGTGCCATCAGCCATCCGCCAAAGATATCTCCGGACGGATTGGTGTCAGCGGGCATCGCTACAGTTCGCAGCGATAGATCACCTCGGGGTTCAGGCTCGCTGGGCAGCATGTGTACCTCCTCACTTACAAACGTCAGCAAGCTTACATGTTTCCCGATCTGAGACATGCATCGACGAGCGACGGTGACTGCGCCATCGTTCCACCCAGATGTCGTAGACGTAGTGCAGGTAGTTGTTCGCCAGCAACGGCGAGATGACCGCCCCCTGCCAACGCTTCGCCGGCACCCTCGCGAGTGACAACGCATGACTCGGGGTCGTCTTCGGCGGCTACTCCTTCGAGGTATGGCTCTTTCATCCACTACCACCTGCCGGCTTCGCAGTGCACAGAGAGTGTTCGCTCCCAGTTCCCTATCCTACGCCACCAACCGCCACTAATATATTGAGTCAACGCGATAATTTTTCCATTTTGGGGCTGTCCCCCACAAATTCCCCCACATCGAAAGGTCGATGCCATTGCCGGAGCCTTCGGGGATCGACTGATTGAGATTTATGCCGAAAGATACGCCCGTGAAGCAAGCGTATAGGAATCCATCGATGATTTCCGGCCGGTCGCACCTACTCCTCGCTCCGATTTTGCTTGCCCTATCAAACTGCGGCACGGCGGAGACATTTAAGACCACGCCTACCGCGCAGCTATGCATGGCATACCTCACATATCCATCTGCAAATGTCTGGCAGTCGGCGCGCTCCCAAGAACTGGCCCGGCGCAATGAGGATTGTAAATCCTATACAGAATTAGCAAGAACACGTATTCAAGCGGATCAACAATTTGACAACAGCATGCAGAATTTGCGCTCATTGGCTCCGGTCCGGAACTCGCCGACACAGACTTTTCAACCGCCACGGACGCAATCATATTTACTCAATGGGCGGATGGTGACTTGTACCACCACGGGCACGCTCACTAATTGTTTTTAAGCTTACCGCTACCATATGCAGCCCATCCCAAAGGGCGTGGCGGGCACCAAGCGCCGAGTGCTTCATCTGGCACCGCCATCAACCGCCCCGGCTTCCGCAACAGCCATTCGGCAAAGCGAAGCTCCCGCATGATCGCTTGCCCGTCGCGGCTTCGCATTCCGTGCCTCCAATTGCCATGGCGCGGTGCGTGAGCGGTTCCCGGCTTCTGCCGCAACGCTCGGAATGCGGCCCATCCTGCCGGGTGGTTGTGCCCGCTCAACGATGCGGTGCCGGCCATAGGGCATCGCCCACAGCCGCCAATGGCGCCGCCGCATGAACGAATTGCGCCACCGCTTCAGACACCGCCTCAACGCTCCGATCGCCGGACGGCAGAAGCGCCAGCCGTTCCAACCCGGCCAACGCCGATGGGCCAATGGCGATCCAAGCCCATACCTGCCCCCGCCGCCGTCGCTCGCGATAGGCCCGCGCGCGTTCCCGATTCCTTGCCCGCACGGCTTCCAGCTTGTCGGCGTCGCTCATGGCGCTACGGTTCTCCGTCCAAATCGTCCCGTTTCTCAGGTGCGGCGTGACGCCAGCGGTAACGCTTTCGCCCGCCCGCCATCAGCGCCTCCACAGCCCCGGCATCGCACGCCACGGCCGCCAGCGCGGCCTGTTCGACGCCTGCCCAAAGATCGGCGGGCATTTCGACGCTCGCGGCCCCATCGGCGGCTATCGGCAACGACACTTCCAGCCGCGATCCCGACAACCGGCGCACCAGCACCCGCACCACCACCACTCCGAAGCGCAGCGCCACCACCGCGCGGGGGGTGCGAAAGTCGCCAGCGGGCACCGTCACCGCCACGATTTCCGGCACCGTCGAGAGGGTCATTTTCATGTCAGCACCACCCCGGCCACACATCGGCGTAAGCGGCCCGCTCGGCCACCTCCCGCCGCGCGCCGCCGTCGTATTCCATAATTGCGGCACGTTCCTCGAATGCGTCGTGCAAGTCCGGTGGCCAGGCCGCCACCGCTGCTAGGATCGCCGCACTTGATGGGATCGAACCGGGATGCGGCGCCCAATCCCGAGTCCCAGCCGGCTCCATCCCTGTTCCGTCGCAAACATGCTTGTTTCCACTGGCAACGGTAGCAACGCTGGCAACATCGGCGGTTGTCTGCGGGTTTGCCGACGTTGCCACCCCTTCGGCGGCACTGGCGACACTGGCAACGCTCTCGGCCGCCATCGCGGCGCGCCACGCGGCCATCCTATCGAGCCACGCGGCGGTCATCCCTCCGCCTCCCCCGACATGATTGCGTCGCGGATGACATAGACGCGCACAGGTTCAGACGCCCCCACACGCTCCGTTCTCTGCAAGCGTCCCGATTCCTGCCGCACCAAGAATCCGGCGCGGTCCGTGGCGCGAGCCGCCGCTTGCGGGTCAAGTCCGGCCACCACCTCGCCGGCCCACGTTGCGGGAGGAATGAGGTAGCGCCAGCCACTATCATTGCGCTTGCGCCATCCTGCCCGATTGAAGGTCATGCGCTCGACGCCTTCCGTATCGTCGCCAACCACCTCAAACCGCGACAGGCCATGCGCTAGGATGAACCGGCGCACCATCGCCACCGCTGCCGCATCCTCGGCCGCCCCGACGCCTCCGGCTCGCGCACCAATCCACGCCTTGAAGCACGCGGCAGCGGCGCGGGTTGCCTCCCCCGGCGGCCAGGGAAGGATGCCGGCCGCCACTGCCAACTCCCCTGCCGCCGCGACAATCGCGAAACGGTTTGCGGCGCGGCGTACTTGTCCATCCGCGTTGGCGGGGATGTTGCGTACGGCAAATGTGCTCATCACCTCCCGCGCGACAGCGGCAACGCCATCGGGATTGGCGGCCAGGTATTCCAGCCACAACCGCCCCGCCACGCCGTAGAAGCGGCCCGCTGCGGCCCTCAAAGCGTCTGCCAGGCCCCCCGGCCGTTCGTGGCCGTGCAGCGTCTCAAACAGCCCATACACGGCGGTATCGGCCGGGATATCCAGCACCCGGACTTCCTGCCCGGCGCGCGCACGCTTCGGTCCGCCTCGCGTCTCCGCCATCCGCTCGGCAATGCCCACCTCGCCGGTTGATAGGAACAGCAGGCGCCATTCCGCCGCGCGGCGTGCGCTGCCGTCGCGACTGGCCCGGCCCTTCCCGGCCCCGTTCGCCAGCATGTAGGAGGTCCGCGCCACAACCTCCGGCTCCGCCTCGCCCATTTCGTCCAGGCACAGCAACAGGTCGCAATGCGCCGCCGCGACAGCCTCAAGCGCATTGTCGGTCGCGCGCCAACTGCGGCACCAGCCCGACAGGCCACCGCCGCCCCAGACGCTCCCAGCCGCCCGCAGCGTGGTCGTTTTGCCGATAGAGGATGGCCCCTTCATGTTGAAGCCACCGCCCTCCGCCGACACCAACCGCAGAAGCGGCGAGGCAAGCGCGGTGGCGATGGAGAAGGCGAGCCGGGAATTCCCCACCGCCAGCGCGGCAACCGCCTGCTGCCAATCCTCCAACGAGCCCGACCGCGCCAGCGGAGGCACCGCGTCGGGGCGGTCGGTCTGGTGCCGCAGCTTCACCGCGCCATCGGCGCCCAACGCGCTATCGGGCAGAACGAAAACCGGCCCGCCGCCCGGCATGTCATGCCACCCCAGGCGCGGGGTGCATTGCACCCGCTCCGGGGGAAAGCAGCGGCCCAGATACTCGGCCAACTTCTCCCGCGCCTTCCGTCCGGGCGCCAGGAACAGGCCCCCATCCAACAGGCGTTCGCGCACCTCGCTGCCGTCGCCGGCCAGCATGGCGCGAGGCATCGCCCATTCATGGCGCTGGCCGTTTGCATCGTGCCATTCCAGCAGCGCACCCCAGGCGTTGCCCGTCGTGTCATGCGTCGCCGCCGTCACCCGCAACGGGCCGCAGACGTGCAGCGGGGCATCATCGGGGTTGCCGGCGTTGAACCAAAGCACCCCTTCCCGCGTGAGCCGAAATCCGGGCGGCAGATTGGCGGCCTCGGCGTTGCTGGCACGCAGCTTTTCGAAGTCCCCAGCGTCATTCATGGCGCAGCCCCCGGAATTCCACCTCGCGGGCCGCCACCCACCGCACCAGCCTTGCCGCCGTATCCTCCGCCACCCCCAGCACCTTGCCCTCGGTCACGACGGCGGCCAGCACCTCGGCCGGGTCGTCCCCCATCCGCAGCCGCCGGGCCGCCAGCCATGCCAGCCCGCGACGATGCTCGCGCGGCGCGGCGTATTTGTCGGCGGCGGATTGCACCAAGCCCGGAATACTCGCGTAGCGGTCCGACCATCGCGCATCGCGTTCCGCCTCCGGGCGCGCCAGCATCAGGCCCTTGAGCGTTTCGGCCGTCGCACCGGCAGACAGGCCGCGCCCGATCCAGCGCGCGGTTAGGGCGCAGAGTTCGGCATGGTAGCCCTCCCCCGTCGCGATGCGGCGCGCCAGTTCCCCATCTTCGCGTTCGTCGCCCCCGCCGCCGTCGCCAGCCGGCATGGCGTTGCCGCCCGGCATCCCGCGCAACAGGTCAAGCACCACGTCGGAGATATCCCGCAGCGAGTCGGGATGTTCGGGCATCCGCAGCCCGGTCACGGTCAGATAGCGCGCGGCGCCGCGATACACTTCCAGGGCCAGCCCATCCGGCATGGTGCCCTTGCGGGACACCATCGTGCCCACCGTCTCTACCGTGCCGATGATGCGGATTCCGGCACCGCTCGGCGTGCGCTCGGCATAGGTGGCGCCGCACATCTCAAGCAACCGCGCGGCAGCGGGGGATACCGTGCCTGCCGCGTCAATGCAGCGGTCGAGGTCGAGGAAGCAGAGCGCGGACATGGCAGAGGATACGATGCCGATGCCGCCGTATGGGTGGCAGTAGGCACGCGCTGCGGCCAGCTTCTGCGCCTCCGCCAGCGTTCCCCAGGTTCGCGGATCGGCTGGGGATGCGGCCTTGCCCGTATGCGGGTTGACCGGCACCTTGCGCCGTTCCCGGCCCATATAAACCCAACCCACCCAGGCCGGGGCCAGCGCAAAAGTAGTCAGGCACGCCGGAACGATATGCGGGCTTGCCATTACTGCGCCTCCCCTTCCAGCCGCTGCTTGCAGGCCAGCGCATCAGTAATCGACACGAAGGCCAAACCTACGGCACCGCCACGTGCCAGCACCGCCATTGCCAGCGCCTCGCCCTTGCGGTCGGGCCATGTGCCGCCCGGATCGTGCGTCACCAGTGCGGCCATGCCACCGGGGCGGCGCAGGCTATCCAGACGCGCCCGCTCGGGGTCGGCCGCGACGATGACGCACCAGCGGCAATTCGCCGGAGTGGGGAGGGAATACAGCCGCGCGGCGCCACCGGACGGCAGACGAAGGCGGAATGAAGTGTTGGTGCCCATAGCACGCTCCTATCGTGAGAAGCGGGCGCGGATGTGCTGGAACCGGGGTGCGGGATAGTGTAGAAAGCGAGTGCATCAACGCCTTCCGCCACCGCCGCCGGGTTCGCAATCACATGCTGGCCCGGCGGTTTCTATTCGGCGCCCAGCATCCGGCGCAGCGAGGCGCCATCGACCAGCCGGCGCCCGCCGCTGCGGAACAGGCGCAGTTGCCCGGCGGCGGCGCGGCGCCTCAGTGTAGCGACGCTCAGGCCCGAAAGGCGGGAGGCATCTTGCAGCGTGTAGGTAATTGCGTCGCGCAAGGGGGCAGGCCGTTCATGGGGGCGACGCTTGCGGCCCACCGATTCTATTCCAGCGATCAAGTTGACACCTCATGCCCTGAGAAGCGGCGCAGTGGGCCGCGGTGCCACACAAATCGCGGAATGCAGCCGCGCATGAAATGAAAGTGAAGGTTGGCCCTTTATCGGCGGACTTTTTTTTCAGGCGGCATGGCGGCGGCCAAGTCCAGCAGCCCTTGCAGATTTGGAAGGGTTGCGCGGAACGCCTCCCATCGCTCGGCTTCGCGCTTGCGGCGGCGCGCCAATTGTTCGTCCCCGTATTTCAGAACGTTGACCACACGCATCCGGTGGGTCGCAAGACCTCGCTCACCCCCATAATCGTCGCTGGTTCGTTGGGCATGACGGGCTATCTCCATTGTCGAGGCGCCGGCGTCCCGCATCCCGCTGTATTCTTCCCATCGTCCGTAACCTGTTTTCTCTGATAGGGAGCCCTTTCTGCGGTGGGGTGGGCGCTTCAATCCGACCGGATCAAGCAGCCCCCGCAAATGAGGTTTCTGCAAAGGCATGGGTTCGATCCTTGCGTGCCGCATCTGGTACGCCAGGACCTCAAGATAGTCAGAAGTGACCTTGCTTCCGAGTACGAACAGAAGGTCCGCGACGAGGGCAGAGATTTCCTCGGTCAGTCGGTCGGCTTTCAGGTCATCATCGCTCGGATTGCCGAGAAGTGCCCGCGCAGTGCGATAGCGCATCAATTCAGTCTGCAGCTTTCGTCGCGACATTCCGCGCCCCCGATGCGCTCTCCGAAGGGTAGGCGACGGGGCGGCCCGGTCGGAGTCCGGGCGCGAGGCGGCCAAACCATGCCCCGTCCGATTCGAAGTCTACATCATCACACAGTAGCGTTCACCTGTTACCAGCGTTGCCACCCCCGGCACCGGAACTGGCAACGCTCAACCGGCGCTGATTTCCGCCATTGTTGTCGCTGTTGCCAGCGTTGCCGCTTGCCCGTGGCGCAAATCTCGCGGATCATAGTCTGCAAGGTTGTCAGACTCAGTTTGCGGTGACACCTAGAAAGGCTGAACCTTATGCTTCTCTATGTGGATATCATCGATGCGTGCCATCTGAAATGCCCCACTTGCGTACGTGGCGTTCGCGCGTTTCCAAATACCGCCCGGAAAATGCCATTGGATGTCTTTGAGCGGATTGTCGTAAAAGCTAAGATAGATGGTGCGTACAAGGTCGATATTTTCTCATGGATTGAGCCCTTTTTATGCCGGAACCTGCACGAATACATCTCTATTATTACAAAGCACGGGCTCCCCTGCGGCGTTTCGAGCACATTGTCGCTGAAGAATATTAAGGATTTCGATGCCGCGATTCTGGGCATGGATACCCTGACAATCTCGATTTCGGGGTTCACCCAGGACGTGTACGCGATCAACCACAAGGGCGGAAACATTGATTGGGTCAAATCGAACCTCGTTCAGCTTGGTGTATTAAAGAAGTATGGCGGTGCCCGTGTGGACGCCACATTGCGAATGTTGATGTTCGACTATAACCGGGCAGAAGAACCTAAACTTCGCCAGTTGGCCGAACAAATCGGAATTCGATTTGAGGTTATGCTCGCAGAGGGCGATCCAGTCACTATGCCACAGCCCCGGGACGCTGAGACGCAAGTCATAAGCCGGTTGCAAAATTTCCATGCCAGCCGTCCGCACGAGCCCGCAGGAAAGGTGTGTCCGCTCGTATTCGAACATGTCACGGTGAATGCGGACGGAGACGTCTACCAATGCACAGCCTACGGGAACTATGAGGTGTTGAAGATCGGGCCATTTTTGGAATTGTCTCGTGAGGAGGTGCTTCTTCGACGCTACACCCAGCCAATCTGTAACTCGTGCAGTTGGAGCCGCCGCCCGGTTACTCCTATAGAGAAGGTGCAACTTCAGCAGGCCATGTCTGCCCGCATGGGCGAGGAAATTGTCAATCGCGTCCCGAGCCTATCCAGCCCATTGGAGTATGTTCCTTATACTCAAGAAGGGCATATAATTTCGAAGTCAAAAGCGTGGCTAGATCGGTAGCCGGATAGAATGCCAGCGAAAAAAATGAAAGCACCGCTCGCCAGACCAAGATTTATTGCTTAGCGGAAGTAGGCCATTGGCGGGTTCCGAGTCCCATTTCGGCCCCTGTGCAAAATTCGGCCCATTGCTGCATCAGCGACACGCGCCGGGCGAAAAGGTCGGAGCGGCGATACGCACCAGATACTTTGTTGCCGATTTCATGGGCCAGTGCCTTCTCCGCCGCCTCGCGTTCCTCAGGCCGCGTGTCATCAACCCAGGTGGAGAAGGTGGCGCGAAAGCCATGCGGCACCGCTCCGCGCCCATCCGAGTCGCGCCAGGGCAGCGGCGCATCCTTCGGCCGCGCCTCGTTCATGCGGCGCACCACCTCCGACAACGCCATATCGGAAAGCGGGGTGCGCCGATTTGCGCTCGGGAATATCAGGTTGTCCCGCGCTAGCGTTGCCAGCTTAGGGAGGTCGGCAAACGTCGCCGTTGTGCCGTTCGCCTCGGCGTAGGCCCGCGCCAACGCTGCAAGTGCCGCCTGCGTCAGCGGCACCCGATGCGGCTGCACATCCTCAGACTTCTTGCCCTTCATCACCTCGCCGGGGACAGTGAGTGTCGGCACGCCGTCGAACGACAGCCACGACCATCGCGCTTGCCGTACCTCGCCGGAGCGCAACGCCGTCAGCACTACCAGACGCAGCGCCAGGGGTGCCAGGCCGGCCCGCTTGTCGAGTGCCACCATGAATGCGGGCAGCCGCGCCCAGGGAAGTGAAGGCTGCTTGCGTCCCCCGGCCAGCTTTGGCAACCCGGCCATCCGCAGCATCCGCACATCAGCGGCATCATCGTTCGGGCGCAGGCCATGGGCGGCGGCATAGCGAAGGACCGTCGCGATGCGGCGCAGCACCTTCTTTGCCGTCGCCGGGCGTGACGTCCAAACGGGATCAATGGCGCGGCGCACTGCCGCCCGGTCGATATCGGCAACTGGCATATCGCCCAGCACCGGGAACGCCCACCGCTCAAGCGAGCCGGTCCATAGCAGCGCGGTCCGGGCGTTCTTGAATTCCGGCGCCTTGGAGGTCACGCACTCGGCCGCGATGTTGCGGAACGTGCGCGCCTTTGCATCGGCCGCCTCCTGCCGCTGCGCCGCCACCTCGGCCAGCCGGCGCTTGCGTTCCTCGGCGGGGTCGGTGCCCGCCTCCGCCTGCCTGCGCGCCTCTGCGGCCTTCCTGCGGGCATCCTTAAGGCTCACGGTGGGATACCCACCCAAGCCGATATCGCGGCGCTTGCCGGCCACGGTCACCCGGCACAGCCACACGCGCGGCCCCGGCTTTTGCGTGCCATCAAGGCGGTCGGTCCGGTCGGGATGAACCTCAAGCAGCAACCCGCCGCCGTCGCTCAGGCGATAAACCTTCTCCCGGCCCTTTGCCGCGCGGATCGTGGCGTCATCCAGATTGCCGAGTGCCATAGCGGTTGCCTTCGTGGGGGATTGGCGTCTTTCTTCTCCCCCACATTATCCCCCACATGATGGCATCGCAATGGCATACCGGAGCAAGGTGAAGCACAGCGGAGCAAGTTATTATTTTTAGGGCCGTTTCTCCGCTCCACTTCCCCCACGCGGAGTATCCATGCTCCTAGATGCATCGGCGTATTGGCGTCCGCCGGGGACGCCACTACCCTATGTACGATCCTCTCTCAGTCGGTGAGACAGCCTGCAAAGCCCTAAGTTTTCCTGGGCTTTACCCAGCGCACTCGGGGCTCCGCGAACGAAACGAGCGCCCGAATCTCTCTCCGAAGGGCCGATTCTCTCCTGGACCTGGGGCTATGGGGGTTTCGGGCCCGAGTTTTATCACATTGAAATAGAACAATTCATTGGTGCGATTGCGCACCATGAGTTCGAAACTCGATTGGTGGGGAGATGGAGGCTGGGAGCGAATCTTTGGTCCCAGGTTGCGCGTGCTTCGGGTTGGGCATGGAGCACTCACTGTTGCAGGGTGCTTGCGATGGAGCCAGCCTTTCCGCCTACAAACGTCTGTCCGGTGCTAACGCCGTTGCAGAACGCCAGGACGAGCGCTTATCCTCCCGCCCTAACGGCGAGATGGGCGCGCCGCCCGGGGATTGTCGGGCCCATCGTTCGTGCCCATCGCCAGGATCCCGCCAGGGAGAGCCCGACATGCAGCGCAACGACACCGTCTTTGCCGGGTCGATACCGGAGATCTATGACTCCCATCTCGTACCGTTGATGTTCACCCCCTATGCCGACGACCTTGTTTCGAGGCTGGGTGTGGTGGACTTGGATCATGTACTCGAGACAGCGGCCGGTACCGGGGTGGTGACGCAGCGCCTTGCTGCGGCGTTGCCAGATGCAGTGCGGATCACCGCCAGTGACCTCAACCCCGCGATGCTAGACCGGGCCAAGGGGAGGCCGGGTGTGGCGCGGGTTTTCTGGCAGCAAGCCGACGCGCTGGCATTGCCATTTAGCGATGGGGCGTTCGAGGCGGTGGTGTGCCAGTTCGGTGTGATGTTTTTTCCCGACCGTGTTGCGGGGTATCGCGAGGCGAGGCGGGTATTGAAGCCGGGCGGGCGGTTCCTGTTCAACGCCTGGGGCCGGCTTTCGGATAACCCGATCAGTGAGACGGTGCACGAGGCGATTGCGGCCCGGTATCGCCATGATCCGCCGCAGTTCTTCCCGCGTACGCCGTTCGGGTACCACGATCCGGCGGTGATCAGAGCCGACCTGCGCGCTGCAGGTTTCAATGATTTTTCCGTCGAGTTGGTGGACCAGCAGAGCGGTGCCGCGTCCGCCGCCTTGGCCGCCATCGCAATCTGCCAGGGCA
>JANPIH010000347.1:0-7280 GCA_031424895.1 Rhodospirillales bacterium | reverse complement strand
CCAGCGCCGCTTCCGTCGTGGCCATCCCGTCATAGCCGTAGTCCAGCGTATGGTTGTTCGACCACGTCAGCATGTTGAAGCCCAGTGACTGCAAGTCGCCGATCACCCCCTCTGGCGCCTTGGCCCAGGTGCCGCCGCTCACCGCGAACGGAAACGCGTCGCCCGGCGTCAGTACCTCGAAATTGGTGAACCGTGCATCGGCATCGCGCACCACGTCGGCCAACTGCCACAACCCCTCCGAGGAGGCGAGGCGCCGCGTGATGAAGCTGTCGCCAGTGGCAACAAAACGCATGGGGGGGAGCGACATGGAGCCTCCAGTTCAAGCGCGCGGAGTGTAGCGCGAGCCCAAGCGCCGGCAAGCCGCCCGTGCCAAGCGTTGACAGCCCCGCCGCCACCCCCCGCAATACGGCAAAACTCTAGGGAGCCGCCCATGACCGACATGTGGAACCGCTACGACCGCACCGCCGCCCGCACGCACGGCACAGCCACCTCCGCCCCCATGGGCCGAACCCTGCGCCCCTCCACCCCAACCATCGACATCCACGCCCACGCCGTCTCGCTCGAGGCCGCGGCCTTCGTCCGCCCCCATCTCCCCCCGCCGCGCGACACCGCCGACCCCGCCACCCGCGCACTCGGCGCCAAGCAGAACGCCGACCGCGCCTCCCGCCTCGCCAACCCCGCCGAGCGCATGGCCGAGCTCGACGCCATGGGCATCGACATCCAGGTCGTCATTCCCTCCCCCGGCCAGTGCTACCACCACCTCCCGCCCGACATCGCCATCCAAGCCGCCCGCATGGTGAACGAAGGCATCGCCACCTTCTGCACCCACGCCCCCGACCGCCTCATCCCCTTCGGCACCGTCCCGCTCCAGGCCGACGATGCCGGCGTCGCCGAACTCGAACACTGCGCCGCCACCCTGCGCTTCAAGGGCGTCCAGGTCCTCACCAACGTCGCCGGCGCCGAGCTCTCCGCCCCCCGCTTCGCCCCGTTCTGGGCCGCTGCCGAACGCCTCGGCCTCCTCGTCGTCATCCACCCCGCCGGCTACACCCAGCCCGACCGCTTCCGCGGCTTCTACTTCGACAACGTCATCGGCAACCCGCTCGACACCACCGTCGCCCTGCACCACCTGGTCATGGACGGCACCCTCGCACGCCACCCCGCCCTGAAACTGATGGCCGCCCACGGCGGCGGCTTCCTCCCCGCCTATAGCGGCCGCATCGACCACGCCTGGGGCGCCAGGTCCGACGCACACGGCGACCTGCCGGAACCGCCCACCACCTACCTGAAGCGCGTTTACCTCGACAGCGTGGTCTTCACCCCACACCAGCTCGCCTACCTCGTGCAGGTCTTCGGCGCCGACAAAATCCTCATGGGCACCGACTACCCGTTCGACATGGGCGAATACGACCCCATCGCCCACGTCGCCGGCGCCGGCCTCCCAGCCACGGACGTCGCCGCCATCTGCGGCGGCAATGCCCGGGCGTTGCTGGGAATATAAAAAGAAAGACCTTCTTTTTCTGAAGAAAAAGAAACAAAAAGACTTTTAATCCATTTGCACCCGAGGTCCCGTTCAAACACGGAGCAATGGAAAAAAGTTTTTTGGTTCTTTTTTTCAAAAAAGAACTGCTTCCTACCGCTTCTTCCGCGCCACCGAAACCGGCTTCGGCGCCGGCCCACCCCGCAACTGCGCGATCGTCCCGCGCGAGGTGATCTGCTCCGGGTTCATTCGCAACTCGATCACCGACGGCTTGCCCGAAGCCGTCGCCCGCCGGAACGCATCCGCGAACGCCGAAGCCTCCTCCACCACCTCGCCATGCCCACCGAAGCTCTCGATGAACTTGGCAAAGTCGGGATTGGTCAGCGCGGTGCCCGAAACCCGCCCGGGATAAGTCCGCTCCTGATACATCCGGATCGTCCCGTACATCTGATTATTAAATACGAGAATGATCGGCGCCACGCCATGGTGGAACGCGGTCGCCAGCTCCTGCCCGGTCATCAGGAACCCGCCATCGCCCACGAAGCACACCACCTGCCGGTTGCGGAACGCCACCGCCGCCCCGATCGCCGCCGGCACGCCATACCCCATCGCCCCGTTGGTCGGCCCGATGAAGCGCTGCCCGTCCTTGAAGTTGATGAACCGCGGCGGCCAGGTCGCGAAGTTCCCGGCATCGCAGGTCAGGATCGCATCGTCCTCCAGCAAATCCGCCAAGGTATGCATCACGTCGGACAGGTTCAGCCCCTCATAGTCCTGCCGGGCCATCCCCTTCATCCGGATCGCCCGCAGCTCCCTCGTCCACCCCTTCCAGCCGATCGGCGTCACCCTCGTCCCCTCCACCGCGGCGGCAAACGCGTTCACGTCCGAAACAATCCCCAGCGCCGGGCGCGTCACCCGCCCGATCTCGCTGCCATCGGGATGCACATGCACGATCGGCGCCGCATGTCCCGCCCCGAACAGTGTATAACCCTGGCTCACCGGCTCCCCCAGCCGCGTCCCGATCGCCAGCACCAGGTCCGCCTCCCCCGCCTTGGCCACCAGCGCCGGATCGCTCCCCACGCCCAGATCACCCGCGTAATTGTCCAGGGTCCCGTCGTACAGCGCCTGCCGTCGGAAGCTCACGCAGGTCGCAATCCCGTTCCCCACCAGGAAATCCCGGATCGCCGCCCGCCCCGCCTCGCTCCACCGCGACCCGCCAAGGATCGCCAGCGGCCGCTTCGCCTTTCCCAGCATCGCCATCATCCGCCCAATCGCCGCCGGGTCCGGATGCGCCACCGCAACCTCGATCGGCCCCAAATCCGGAACCTCGGCCATCCGCTTCTGCATCTCCTCGGAGATCGCAATCACCACCGGCCCGGGGCGGCCGGACACCGCCACATCGACGGCATGGGCAATCAACTCCGGAATCCGCTTCTCATCGTCGATCTGCGTCACCCACTTCGCCAGCGGTCCAAACATCCGCCGATAATCGACCTCCTGGAAACTTTCCCGGTCGGTCTCCTCGAACGGAATCTGCCCCACGAACAACAGCAACGGCGTCGAATCCTGCATTGCCACATGCACGCCGATCGCCCCATGGCACGCCCCAGGCCCGCGCGTCACGAACGCCGCCGCTGGCTTGCCGGTCAGCTTGCCGTAAGCCTCGGCCATGTTCACCGCCCCCGCCTCGAACCGGCACGTCGTCAGGTGCAGCCGCTGGCGCACCGCATAAAGCCCGTCGAGCACATCGAGGTAACTCTCGCCCGGCACGGCGTAAACCTGCTCGATCCCCTGCGCCACCAGCGCATCGGCAATCAGCCGCCCGCCGCTGCGAGAAGCCAACTTGCCGCCGCGCGCCACGGTCTTCGTCATCGCCTACTCCGTCTTCTTCTGCCCGCGCACGATACCGGCGCGCCCCCGCCGCGTCACCCTCCGGGAATCCGCCGATACCAGCCCGCCTCCTGCTCATACGCCATGCCAACCGCCAGCAGCCCCGCCTCCGCATGCGGCGGCCCCGCCAGCTGGAACCCCACCGGCAATCCATCGCCATCGAACCCGCACGGCAGCGACAGCGCCGGCAACCCCAGCATGTTGAACGGACGCGTCAGCCGCACCAGCTTCCCATGCACCCGCCCCACATCCTCCGCCGTGCGCGTCCGCGTCGCCTCCCGGGTCGGAACCTTCATCGCCACCGTCGGGCAGAACAGCGCGGAACACCGCCCGAACACCTCCCGCCGCACCGCCGTGATCAACCGCCCCCGCAGCCGCAACGCCTGGATATACATCACCGCCGGCGTCGCCAGCCCCCCCAGCATCCGCTGATACAAATCGGGCGCGAACCCCTCCGGCGTCTCCCGCATCGCCTGCGCATGGATCGCGGCGGCCTCGCACGCCGAAATCACCCCGCCATGGTCGAAAATCGCCTCCAAATCCGGAATCGCCACATCCACCAGCGTCGCCCCCAACCCGCGCAAAACCCCCAGCGCCTCGTCCAACACCGGCCGCACCGCCGCATCGGCGCTGTCCAGCATGCCCCGTTCCACGCCGATCACCGTCCCGCGCAACCCATCCGGCCGCACCGGCGGCACGAACACGGGCGCATCCGCCGTCGTCGGGTCCAGCGCATCCGGCCCGGCAATCGCCGCGAACAACAGCGCGCAATCCGCCGCCGTGCGCGCCAGCGGCCCCACCACATCCAGGCTCCACGCCCGCGGCATTACCGCATGCCGGCTCACCGCCCCATAGGTCGGCTTCAGCCCCGCCACCCCGCACATGCTCGCCGGCAACCGGATCGACCCCCCGGTGTCGGACCCCAACGCCCCGAACACCATCCGCGCCGCCACCGCCGCCCCGCTGCCAGACGACGAACCCCCACTCGCATACCGCGCATCCCACGGATTGCGCGCATCCGCGAACCACATGTTGTGCCCCGTCGCCCCGCCCGCCCACTCCGCCATGTTCAGCGTGCCGAGATCGACCGCCCCCGCCCCGTCCAGCCGCGACAGCACCGTCGCCGTCTCCCCCGCCCGCCACGCCCGCCGCAACCGGCTGCCGCAGGTGCTCACCTCCCCCGCACGATAGAACATGTCCTTGTGCGCCAGCGGCACCCCATGCAGCCCCCCGCCCGGCGCCCGCCCCCCCTCCAGCGCCGCATCGGCCGCCTCCGCCATCCGCCACGCCTGCTCCTCGCGCAGATCGATGAAGGCATTGGTCTCCATCTGCCACATCGCAATCCGCGCCAGGCACGCCCGAACCAGCTCCCGGCTCGAAATCCGCCGCGCCGCAACCGCCGCCGCCGCCTCGGCCAGCGTCCAAAGCGCCGGATCGCTCACCGCAACGCCCGCAGCGCATCCGCCGGCTCGTCCTCCACCACCGGCTGCACCGACGATGCCGCCAGCCGACCCGCCAGCACCGCCAGATCGCGCGCAATCGCCTCAGCCCGCCCCTGCGGGATCGCCACCCCCAGCACTGCGCCGATCGACATCACCGTGCCGCCATCAGGCAACTCCGCCATTTTCTCAGCCCACCCCCCCCTGAAACTCGCCCGCCACATCCCTTGCCGCGCCGCCCCCCTCCAGCACCCCGCGGAAATACCGGATCGTCCGCGTCAACCCGTCGCGCAGCGCCACACGCGGTTCCCACCCCAGCGCCACCCGCGCCCGCGCAATGTCCGGGCACCGCTGCAACGGATCGTCCTGCGGCAACGGCCGGAACACCAGCCGCGAGCCCGACCCGGTCAGCGCCAGCACCTGCCGCGCCAGCTCCCGCACCTCGATCTCGTTGGTGTTGCCCAGGTTGATCGGCCCGATCACCCCCTCGCCGCTGCCCATCATGCCCAGCAGCCCATCCACCAGGTCATCAACAAAACAGAACGACCGCGTCTGCGTCCCCTCGCCATACAGCGTGATGTCCTCGCCCCGCAGCGCCTGCATGATGAAGTTCGACACCACCCGCCCATCATCCGGGTGCATCCGCGGCCCATACGTATTGAAAATCCGCACCACCTTGATGCGAACCTCGCTCTGCCGGTGGAAATCGAAAAACAGCGTCTCCGCGCACCTTTTGCCCTCATCATAGCAGGCACGCGGCCCGGTGGTGGAAACGTTGCCGCGATAGTCCTCGTTCTGCGGGTGCACCGTCGGATCGCCGTAAACCTCGCTGGTCGAAGCCTGCAGCACCTTCGCCCCCAGCCGCCGCGCCAGCTCCAGCATGTTCAGCGCCCCCAGCACCGAAGTCCGCGTCGTCTGCACCGGGTCGTTCTGGTAATGAACCGGAGACGCCGGGCACGCCAGGTTGTAGATCTCGTCCACCTCCACCGACAGCGGCACCGTCACGTCATGCCGCATCGCCTCGAAATTCGGCAGATGCAGCAAATGCGCGATGTTGTCCTTCCGTCCCGTGAAATAATTGTCCACGCACAACACATCGTCGCCGCGCGCCACCAGCCGCTCGCACAAATGCGACCCCACGAACCCCGCCCCTCCCGTCACAAGAACACGCTTGCGCGTCAAATGCCTCACCTTGTACCGCCTCCCACCACCATCCGAACCGAATACCGACAATCAGCGCGGTCAGGTTAGCACAACCCCCCAGCCGCGCGAGCCACGCCCGCCAAGCTGGCCCCGATGCTCTGGCGCGTCCCCCGCTTCGCGCTATGCTCCCCCCACACCAGGGAGGCCCGGCCAATGCGCGCCATATTCGTCATGATCAAATGCGAGATGGGCGCAGCCTACCGCGTGGCAAAACTGGCCGCCGATACCATCCAGGAACTGTCGGAACTGCACTCCACCTCCGGCCAATACGACCTCCTGGGCAAGTTCTACCTCTCCCCCAGCCAAGACACCGGACTCTTCGTCACCGAAAAAATCCAGACCCTCTCCGGCGTGAAAGATACCTACACCCTCATCACCTTCAACGCCTTCGTCGGAGGATAGGAAGGAAGGAAAGCAAGGCCTTCTTTTTGTGAACAAAAAGAAGCAAAAAAAGCCTTATTCATTATGTCGATAAATTATACCAACCGCCCCAGCCTCTGACTCTCGGCTGTTTCCAACGGTGGCATTCTCTGATTCCCTCGTCTCTGGCTGCGATTCGCGGCTTCGAGGGCGGTCATGGGCACGGCGATCACGATCACCAATCTGGCGCACTCTTCGTCTTCATTGCGGCAGCTTTCGGCGAGGACGAAGTCTGCGGCGGTGGCGCGGCGGCTTCTGGCGTTGGCGTTGCTGCTGGACGGCCGGTCGCGGACGGAGGCGGCATTGCAGTGCGGGATGCAGCGCCAGACCCTGCGCGATTGGGTGCACCGCTACAACGCGGAAGGCGTCGCCGGCCTGGCGTCGCGGGTTGGCCCTGGCCCTGCTCGGCGGCTCAACGATGAGCAGATGGAGGCGCTCAAGGCGCTGGTGGTGGCAGGTCCGAACCCTGACACGGATGGGGTTGTGCGCTGGCGCTGTGTCGATCTGCGCGAACAAATCATCCGCCGCTTCTCGGTGACGCTGCATGAGCGCAGCGTAGGCAAGCTGCTGCGCCAGTTGCGCCTGACCCGACTGCAGCCACGGCCCTCGCATCCGAAGAAAGATGCTGAGGCGCAGGAGACTTTCAAAAAAACTTCACCGCCTTTGTAGGCGATCGACTGCCGCCGGCCGCCGCCGGCAAGCCGCTCGAGATCTGGTTCCAGGACGAAGCCAGGGTGGGCCAGAAGGGCTCGATCGCCTATGTCTGGGCGCCGATCGGCTCACGCCCGCCGATGCTGCGCGACAACCGCCATGACTCGGTGCATCTGTTCGGCGCGATCTGTCCGGCCCGTGGC
>JANPIH010000346.1:0-18953 GCA_031424895.1 Rhodospirillales bacterium | reverse complement strand
TTTCTGGCGGGGGTAGCGGTAGGGTTTGAGGCCATACCGCCGGCAGAGCGCCACGAAGAGCTGCCGCGACCAGGCGTCCGGCATGGTAAACTGCAGCTCTGTTGGCGGATCCCGTCGCGCCTGCTCCGCCAACCGTGCCTTGATCCGGTCCAGAGCCGCCGCGGCCGCCTCGCGCTCGCCCAATGTGCCCGCGCCGGCCATCAGCGCCTCGATCTTGCGCAGCCGCGCCAGCAGATCGTCCTCGATCCCCATGCCACATCCACCAACCAAAAAGCAGAAGCTACCTGACCAACGAGAGTCCGAAAAACCGCGGCGACATCACGCCGGTCTGTGATGCGGACAGGCCAAGGTGACGATCTTCCCAGAGTGGATGTTGGCGCACAGAGAGTTTTCGCTCCCAGTTCCCTATCCTACGCCACGACCCTTGGGGCGAACCGCTCTTGTCTGGTGAGACAGCCTGAAAACTTCCAAGTTTTCCGTGGGGTTGCGCGATTCACTCGGGGCTCCGCGAGTGGAACGAACGCCCGAATCTCTCTCCGAAGGGCCAATTCTCTCCGCGACCTGGGGCTATGGGGGTTTCGGGCCCAAGCTGGAACGCGTTGAAAAAGCGCAGTTTACCGGTGCGGGATCGCACCATGAGTTGGAGGTTCGATTGGGGGGGCAGCGACGACTGGGGGCGAATGTCCGGCCGCAATCCCTACCACTTTCGAAGTTTCGATCCACACTCCGTGATGAGAAACTGAGACTATCGCCGGTCAAGGCAATGAAACGAGGGAGACGCGATGTGGCGCGACATGCCACTACCGCCCCGGAAGCCCCGCCGGCACTTCCTCCGCCTCACTTGTGTCGGCGTGCACCGCGCCACGAATGATCCGGGTTGTCACGTCCTGGAGGTGGGCGACAAGCGCACGGTCGAGTTCCACGAATTCCGGCCATAGCACTATGTCATTGAAGCCGCGCGGCACCCGCACCATCACTGTCGTGCGCTTCTGGCGTGGGTGACGGTAGGGCTTTAGACCGTACCGCCGGCAGAGCGCCACGAAGAGCTGCCGTGACCAGGTGTCCGTCATGGAGAACTGCAACTCGACAGGCGGGTCTCGCCGCGTCTGTTCCGCCAGGCGCGCCTTGACCCGCTCCTGCGCAGCTCCCGCCGCCTCGCGCTCGCCCGCCGTGCCAGCGCCGGCCATCAGCGCTTCGATCTTGCGCAGCCGCGCCAGTAGATCGTCCTCGACCGCCATGCCCTTCTCCACCTCGCGAAGGGCAGAGGTTACCTCGCCAATCACGGCCCAAGAAACTGCGAAACGTCATGGCGGGCTGCGACGCGGTGGTTCCGAGACGACAATCTTCTCAGCCTCGGTCAGGGCCGACGTCCGTGCCCTCCCGAACGGCTTGGCTGTGTAGCGCGCGTAGAGATGGCTGCTTCGAGGGTGAAAGCCGACACCACATCTTCCAACTTTGAAAAAATCCGCGATGCATAGTAAATTCAATGCTCTGGCTGGAGCGTGCGGTTCTTTGGGTGCCGTTTTGGGTGCCGGTTTCACCTGGCTGCCCGCGGACAATGGCGCACTGAGGCGAACGTCACTTGGCGCAACCCGTTGATTTCGTGTGGTTTGGAGAACACCAACGAACCCCGGCGAATGGCCATCATACACTTGCCAAGGTTGGGGTCGTGGGTTCGAATCCCATCGCCCGCTCCGGTCGGCACCGTACCACCATTCTCTTCAGGCGAGCTGCTCACGTAGAAGCCAAAGTGCTGATCGAACGCTGGCGCCGCCACGACGACACCGTCCGACCGCATAGTGCACTCGGCTATCGTCCCCCCGCTCCGTAGACAATCTAGCCGCGCCCGACTGGCCCTGCCTACGCTCTGCTCCGGCACGCCCAACCAGGCGCGCCACGGCACGGGCCAACTCTCACATAACACGTGGACCCTCGATCGGGGGCAGGTCAGGAGCACTGTAGTAAGTTTATGGGGATCACGTCATCCACTTGCTACAACTCTACCTAGCCGATATCGTGTGTCTCACGATAAAGGAGGCAGGAATGGGCCGTCGATTGTCGGATGAGCGTCGCAGCCGCGTGGTGGCGGACTTGGCTGGCCGACTTCAGCATGTGCTGCCGCGCATCGCCACTCCAAGTCCAAGCGCCACAGAGATGGCCACGCGGACCCTACAGTTGGTTCTCAACGGCGGTGCAGTGCCGGTGCTCGACCCCGTTGATGGCTTGCTGCTGGTGGCCGTTGAAGCCCTTGATATAGCGCGTGGGCCCGAAGCGCCTCCCGATGCGATGAACGCTTGGGTGGACCGGTATCTCGATCCGTCAAGCGCGACCAACCTATCTGGCGCAAAACGGCTGTGGACGCGCGCTGTGAACCTCGAGCGTGACCGCGCGCGTCGTGCAGCGGGCCAGGCGGTCGGCGTGCCGGCAAGGATTACCTTGGCCCCGAAACATCGTCATCAGCTCAATGAGCTTCAGCAGAAGTACCCTGGGGAGCCGGCTGCCCGCCTCGCTGGTCTCGCTATCGAACAGCAGCATCATCGGGCGACCGCACGAAAGTCAGTGCGGTCATCGCTGGTCCAACCGAAGCTCGACCTCTAAATAATTCCCGGAGTACAATTCAAATATCGTGAGCCCCACGTTATTACTGACCTTCCGCGTGTCTGCGACGGCGTTCTCTCGCACCCCGAAGCCGCCCTTGCTCCTCCGAGTCGCACATCTATGACTCTGGTGGACGAGCCAACCGGAGTCGGGGGCAAGAGTGAGTTCACGGACCAGTCAAGATTTTTTCTTGCTATAATTCAATTGATTAGGCCCTGAAAGAATCCAGAGTTCGCCAGTCGTGACGCCGTCGCCCAAGGGGCGGCGGCGCATTCCGAGTTCCGTCAAACAGGTCGTGACGGAACCTTTCCTGGATGCGCTCGCCAGGATCACCTCCGCCCGCTCTGACCGATGCCGGCACCTCTCACGAGGTGTCGCGCCGCTCGGCGGTGGTGCCCTCGCCCACTGGCCCACAGTCGTTCCCCCAAGCAACGCTCGTCGCCTTGGCGCGCGCACTGGGCAGGCAGGCGGCTGCGGAACTGTGGGCAGCGCAGGTCAAACCCACCGATCCCAAGGAGACCTGATCATGCCCTCGCCGCCAATCGCCTCTCCCACCCGCGCTAAGCTGGTGCCGATGCTCTCCATTAGGGAGTTCGCCGACCTGATGGGCGTCTCGACAAAGACCGTCGGGCGCTGGATCAAAAGCGGCGAACTGCACGCCCACCGCCTCGGCGGACAGTGGCGCGTCGCCGAGGACGACGCCCGCAGCTTCATTGCGCTGCGCCGCCGCTAGATCTCGGGAGGCGCGTTATGTCCTTGTTTGTCCACATGGAAATGCCGATTCGGTCGAACTCCACGTCGGAAACGTGATCCGTTTCCGACGTGGAGAAATGCCGAATGTCCATCCCTGTCCGTCTCCGTCCAAGGAAGTCCGCTTCCGACCCGGTTCAGTTAAGCCTGACGCTCGTCGATGTGCCGGCGCCATTGCCGTCGATCGTCGAACCTGCCGACAGTGCCGCCACGATCAACGCCACGCCGGGCGCGTCCATGGAGCCTGTCGCGGCGCCCGATAGCGAGACCGTCACCAACACCATTGCGGCCATTGAGCCCGTGCGGGCCATACGTGCTGTTGCCAGCGGCGCGACCGCCGTGACTGCGGACTGCCTCTCCCCCGACGTTGATAGCCCAGAGACTCTTGCCGACATCCTGGCACTGTTGGGAGGCCAGCGGTCTCGCAAGCAGGCCGACATGCGCTCCGCGCTGCGCACTCTGGCTCGGGTGCTCGACCGGCCATTGGACTCGATTGCGGCCAACCCCGCGATCCTCCGCCCTCTCATCACCGACGCCAGCCCGAGCCTTGCCGGCTTGACCCAGGCGCGTTGGGCACGGGTCCGCAGCCTCCTCATCACAGCGCTGAACGACTGCGGCATCCCGGTCATGCGCGGCCGGGCCGCCGAGGGCTTGAGTGGCTCCTGGCAAACACTATGCACCGCACTTCCGGGCAAGCACTACCTGACCGGTTTATCCCGGTTCATGAGCTTCTGCAGCCACGCGGGAACCGAGCCCGCGGAGGTCGACGCGAGTGTGTTTGCGCGGTTCCAGGCCTCCCTGCTCGGCAACAGCCTTCACGCCACCCCCGACTCCGTCCACCGCACCACCGTCCGGCTCTGGCACGACGCTACGACGCAGCTGTCGTGCCTGCCGGACGTGGCCGTCACCTTGCCGCCCGACCCGCGTCGCTACGCACTGCCCTGGGATCACTTCCCGGACAGCTTCCGCGCCGATATCGAGGCCTTCCTCGCCCATTCCGGCAACCAGGACCCACTCGCCGACGACTACGCCCCCTCCGTCAAGCCGAGCACCGTCGCGATGCGACGCAAACAGATCCGCCAGTTGGCCAGCGCACTCGTCGCGTCGGGGAAGGAGCCGGCGCACGTAACTTCCCTCGCCGTGCTGGTGCACCCGTCCAATGCACGAGCGGCGCTCCGGCATCTGCTGAATCGCAATGATGGTGCGATCACCCTCTTTATCGGCCAGCAGGCCCAGTTGCTGCGCACTGTCGCCCGCCACTGGGTCAAGGCCCCGCCGGAAGTTGTCGAGGCCCTGCGGAAATTCGTCGCCGGACTGACCATCAAGAGCCGGACAATGGGCGAGCGAAGCCGCCGCAGAATGCGCCAATTCACGCTCCCCGGTAACATCGATGCCATCCTGTCGCTGCCGCACCGGGTGCTAGAGCAGGTTCGAGGCAAAGACACCGGCAGCCGGAAGGACGCGCTGCGGGTGTTGTTGGCGCTGGCAGTAGAATTCTTGATCGTCTCAGCCGTCAGGATCGACAATGTGACCGGGTTGGACATCAAGCAGCACTTCATTGAATTTTGCCGCGGGCGAGCGCGCGTTCGGCACCTTGTGCTACCGGCCCACATGTCGAAGACATCATCGCCGTTCGAAATGCAGCTGCCTGATCGGACCGGTGTCCTGCTGGACGCCTACCTTACAACCTTCCGCTCTCGTATCTGTGCCGAACCGGCGCAATGGCTGTTTCCGTCCGATGCTGGCGAACGGCGCAGCACCACGGCCTTCTCCCGCTCGATCTCTGATTTCATCGCGCGCGAGACTGGCCTCGACATGACGCCCCAGTTGTTCCGCCAGTTGATGGTCAAGATCTACCTCGATGCGCACCCCCACGACATCGAATCGCCCCGCCAGATGCTCACCCACAGCTCAGCCGATACTACCCGGCGCTCCTATGCGGAACAGCGGACAGAGGAGGCATTCCGCCGATACGACGAGACCTTGAAAAATCGCCTCGAGCGGCCGGCGGCAGCCCTGTCGAAGCGCTACGCCCGCAACCTGAAAGATCACACATGACCCCCTCGAGCATGACTTCGCACCGCCGCGTCCCGCTTGGCCAGTGGCCGCAGATCGACCGGGAGAGGTGGCTCGCCGCCCTACAGGCAGCCGATCCCCTGGACACCAGCATCGGTTTTGCCAGTCGTTGGAAGGCTTCGACGCGCCACATGATCGAGATGGGCTACGGCTGGTGGCTCGGATATCTCGAGTGTACCGCCCAGTTGGACCCCGCTTTAGACCCGGGCGACCGCGCCTCTCCGCCGCGTATCAAGGACTACCTGGCCATCCTGCAGGCGGCGAGTCTGGCGCCCTACACGGTGTCCGGCCGCATGCAGCAGCTTGGCAAAGCCTTGCGTACCGTCGCCCCGGACCACGACTGGTCGAAGATCCTGCGTGCGGCCTCTCGCATCCACGCCCGCGCGACACCGGTGCGCGATAAGCGCAAGAACATGCGGCCACCCGAGGAGATCGTGCTCCTTGCCTCCGCCATGATGCACGCGGCGGAGAACGACCCCTTCCGCACCGGTCGTGAACGCGCCTCGTTGTTCCGGGACGGGCTGATCCTGGGTTTGCTCGTCTATCGCGCGCCCCGCGCGGCCAACCTCACCGAAATCTTAATTGGTTCTCACCTCGTCTGTCGTGGCGATACCTGGTGGCTGTGCTTCCATGAGGGTAAGTCGGCCAGCGCCGCCCCGTGGGAGTGTCCGTGGCCGGAGGAATTGGCGGTCGCCCTGGAGCGCTACCTCGACGTCCACCGCAACGTCCTGCTCAAGAGTGCGCACCGCGGACGCAAGCCGACGCAAGCACTGTGGATCTCCAAGCGCGGCACCGACATGACGCAGGCGGCGATCGATGCCCAGGTCCGTTCGCGCACCAAGGAGAAGTTTGGCCTCGCAATCAACCTGCACCGCTTCCGCCACATCGCCGCGACCACGATCGCCACTGACACGCCCGAGCACGTCGGTGACATCCAGGGGGCGCTGTGGCACTCCTCGATGCATCCGTCCGAGAAGTACTACAATCTGGCAGGCCAGCTTGATGCCGGCCGCCGGTACGATGCGATGCTCGAGGCGAGGAGGATCGGCAAGTGAGCAACGTAAGCTACTATCACCGCCTTGGCGCCGGCACGTCGGATCCGACGGCCATGTCGTATCAGGCCACTGGCGGGCCCACTCAATGCTGCCACCAAATTGGTCGCGCAGTCATGATCGAGGACATTTTCATTGCCCAGCCGATACCGTCGGCGCTGACGAAGGTGAAATCCTGATGCGCGCCGTCCTCTACGCCCGCTACTCCTCGGACGCCCAGCGCGAGGCCTCCATCGCGGACCAGTTGCGCGTCTGCACCGCTCGCGCCGAGCGCGAGGACTGGAGCATCGCCGAGGTGTTCACCGACCACGCCATCTCCGGCGCCACCACGCTCCGCCCCGGCTACCAAGCCCTGCTCGCCCGCCTGCGCCAGGGCGGCGTCGACATCGTGCTTGCCGAAAGCCTCGACCGCTTCTCGCGCGACCAGGAGCACATCGCGGGCTTCTACAAGCTCGCCAGCTTCGCCGGCGTACGGACCGTCACCCTCGCCGAGGGCGAGATCTCCGAGCTCCATATCGGCCTCAAGGGCACCATGGGCGCCCTCTTCCTCAAGGACCTTGCCGCCAAGACCCGCCGTGGCCTCGAGGGCCGCATCCTCCAGGGGCGTGGCATCGGCACGGTGCCCTATGGCTACCGCATCGTCCGCCGCCTCCGCCCCGACGGCGAGCCCGACCGCGGCCTGCGCGAAATCGACCAGGAGCGGGCCGCCATCGTCCGCCGCATCTTCGCCGACTATGCTGCCGGTCACTCCCCGCGCCAAATCGCCCGCGCGCTGAATGCCGACAGCATCCCCAGCCCCAACGGCGGCGTCTGGACCGACAACACCATCCGCGGCCGCGCGGTGCGCGGCGAGGGCATCTTGCGCAACGCGCTCTATGTCGGTCGTCTCGTTTGGAACCGGCGCCACAACCTTAAGGACCCCACCGGCGGCTACCGTGTCCGCAAGGAGAACCCGGCGGAAGACCTGGTCGTCCGTGAGGTGCCCCACCTGGCGATCCTCGACACCCCGACCTGGCAGCGCGTCCAGGACCGCCTGATCGCCGAGGCGGCACCCCGCGCGACCATTGCCGCCCGACCCACCCGGCTCGGCCGCTTCTGGGAGTGCCGCCGCCCGCGCCACCTGCTCACCGGCAAGGTCGTCTGTGGCGTGTGCGAGCGCACCCTGCACCGTGTCGGCAAGGACTACCTGAGCTGCCGGCTGGCCCGCGACCACGGCTGCTCCAACCGAACTTCGGTGCGCTATGCCCGCGTCGAAACCCAGGTCGTCGCCGCCTTGCGCTCCCAACTGATGCAACCGGACCTGCTCGCCGGCTTCGCCGCGGCGTTTGCCGAGGCCTGGCAGGAGCGGACCACCGCGGCGGCCGGCAATCCCGACCACCTCCAACGCGAACTCGACACCGCCGACCGCCGCATCGCCAACCTCATCGACGCCCTCGCCGACGGCATCCGCGCGCCCGACATCACCCGTCGCCTGAGCGACCTGCAGGCCCGCCGCACCGAACTGGCAGCGGCGCTGTCCGTCCCGCTACCGCAGTCGCCCTCGATCCCGCGCGACATGGCTGCCGTCTACGGCGCCAAGCTGGCCCACCTCTCCGCCGCCCTGGCCAGCCCTGACCACACCGAAGCCCGAGAGGCAGCCCGCGCACTCATCGACAAGGTCATCATCTCCCCGCCTACCGACCCGGATGACCCACCCGGCATCGAACTGCTCGGCAACTTCCCAAACCTCCTCCAGGCGGCCGGGCTCGTCTCCAAAACTCAGGAGGAAGCCACAACGGCAATAGCCGTTCTCGGTTTGATGCAGAGTTCGGTAAAGGAGGGGCCAGGGGCTTGGCCCCTGGCGGGCTTGGGCAGAGCCCAACCTTGCTTTCGTTCTATGAGTCGAAGTTAGCGAGGGTTGGTATCAGGCCTCCAACCGAGTGACATCCACGGTGTTGGCGTGGTCGAGCGGCCCGTGCCCGGCGCCGTAGCCGGGCGCGGAGGCGATGGCGCGGTGAACGTAGCGCCGCGCTCGGCCGACCGCATCCGCGAGCGGCATGCCCTGGGCGATCCCGGCGGCGATCGCGCTGGCCAGGGTACAGCCGGTGCCGTGGGTATGGCGCGTGCTCAGGCGCGGCGAGCGGAACTCCCGCACGCCGTCGGCCGTCACCAGCAAGTCGACCACATCGGCACTGTCCAGGTGCCCGCCCTTCATCAGCACCGCCGGCACGCCGAAGGACAGCAGCCGCGCGGCGGCCTCGCGCATGTCATCCTCGGTGGCGATCGCCATGCCGGCCAGCAGCTCCGCCTCCGGCACGTTCGGGGTCAGCACGGTGGCGCGCGGCAACATGATGCGGCGCAGATGGGCGACCGCCTCGTCCAGCAGCAGCTTGTGGCCGCCCTTGGCGACCATCACCGGGTCCACCACCACCGGCACGTCGTGCAGGCGATCGAGCGCATCTGCCACCACATCGATGGTGCTGGAATCGCCGAGCATGCCGGTTTTGACGGCGTCGACGCCGAGGTCGGTCACCACGCTGTCGATCTGCAGGCGCAGGAAGTCGAGCGGCACCGGGTGGACGCCCTGCACGCCCAGCGTGTTCTGCGCGGTCAGCGCGGTGATCGCGGTCATGGCGAAGCCGGCCAGCGCCGTGACCGCCTTGATGTCGGCCTGGATGCCCGCGCCGCCGCCGGAATCGGAGCCGGCGATGATGAGGACGCGGCCCCTCACACCGCACCCTGCGCCGACAGGGTGACAGCCTGGCCGATGACGCGGCAGAGTTCGTCCACCACCGCTTCCACCAGCGCCTCGTCCTCCGCCTCTGCCATCACGCGGATGACGGGCTCGGTGCCGCTTTTGCGGATCAGCAGGCGGCCGCTGCCGGCCAGGCGGGCCTCGGCGGAGGCGATGGCCTTCTGCACGTCGGGCGCGTCAAGCGGCGATTCGCCGTTGAAGCGAACGCTGTGCAGCTTCTGCGGCAGCCGCTGGAACACGCGGCAGACCTCGCTGGCCGGGCGGCCGCGTTCGACCAGCACGGCAAGCACCTGCAACGCGGCCAGCAGCCCGTCGCCGGTGGTGGCGTAGTCGGCCAGGATCATGTGGCCGGATTGCTCGCCGCCGATGTTGAAGCCGCCTGCGCGCATCTTCTCCATCACGTAGCGGTCGCCGACCTGGGTGCGGTGCAAAACAAGGCCCTCGCCTTCCAGGTAGCGTTCCAGCCCCAGGTTGGACATGACCGTGGCGACGATGCCATCCCCGGCCAGGCGGCCGGACGCCTTCCAGGAGCGGGCCATGAGCGCCAGGATCTGGTCGCCGTCGATGATCTGGCCACGCTCATCCGAAAGGATGACCCGGTCGGCGTCGCCGTCGAGTGCCAGGCCCAGGTCGGCACCGTGGCGGCGCACCTCGCCGCGCAGGAAGTCGGGCATGGTGGAACCGCAGTCGCGGTTGATGTTGAAGCCGTCGGGCGCCACGCCAACGCGGATGACCTCCGCGCCGAGTTCCCACAGCACCATGGGGGCAACCTTGTAGCCGGCGCCGTTGGCGCAATCGACCACGACCTTCATGCCGTCGAGCCGCAGGCCGCGCGGGAAGGTGTTCTTGGCGAACTCCATGTAGCGCCCGCCGGCATCCTCCATGCGGCTGGCGCGCCCGATCTTGCGCGGTCCGGCCATGAGGGACGCGAGATCGGTTGCCATCAGCCGTTCGATCTCCGCCTCGGTGGCGTCGGACAGCTTGTAGCCGTCGGGGCCGAACAGCTTGATGCCGTTGTCCTCGAAGGTGTTGTGGCTGGCGGAGATCATGACACCGAGGTCGGCCCGCAGGCTGCGCGTCAGCATGGCGATGGCCGGGGTGGGCAGGGGGCCGACCAGTACCACGTCCATGCCCGCGCCGATGAAGCCGGCGACGAGGGCCGGTTCCAGCATGTAGCCGGACAGGCGTGTGTCCTTGCCGATCACCACGCGATGGCGATGGGCGCCGCGGGTGAACAGCAGGCCGGCGGCCTGGCCCAGGCGCAGCACGGTTTCGGCGGTCATCGGTTCCGCGTTGGCGGTGCCGCGAATGCCGTCAGTGCCGAACAGGCGTCGTGTCATGTCGATGCGGCCCCGCTGATTGCGATTGACGATGCCAGGATGTACCGCACCGGCGCGGAAATTGGTATCGGGCGCGCGATCACGCCGTGGCGCCGTCGCGCAGGCCGCGCCATACGCGCACCGCCTGTACGGTCGCGGCCACGTCGTGCACGCGCAGGATCGTGGCGCCGCGGTCCAGTGCCGCCAGTGCCGCGGACAGCGAGCCGGGGCCACGGCGGTCGGCCATTGCCTCCCCGGTCAACGTGCCGATAAAGCGCTTGCGCGAGACGCCGGCCAGGATGTGGCAGCCGAGGCAGTGCAGCACCGCGAGGCGATCGAGCAGGTCGATGTTATGCGCGTGGTGCTTGGCGAAGCCGATGCCAGGGTCGATGGCAATGTCCGCGCGCGCGATGCCGGCAGCCTCGGCCGCGGCGATGCGCGCGGACAGTTCGTGCGCGACCTCGGCTGCGACGTCGCCGTAGCTGGCGTGGTCCATCATCGTCTGCGGCGTGCCGCGCATGTGTTCAACACCACCGGCGCGTGGGCGGCGGCGACCACGGCGGCGGATTCGGGATCATGAGCCAGGGCGCTCACGTCGTTGACGATCCGCGCGCCGGCATCCAGGGCCGCGCGCATCGTGGCGGCGTGGCGGGTATCCACGGAGACGGGCACGCCGCGCGTGGCGAGGAATTCGATGACCGGCAGGATGCGGTGCTGCTCCTCGTCCGGCGAAACCGACGCGGCGCCGGGGCGGGTGCTCTCGCCGCCGATGTCGATGAGGTCGGCCCCCTCGGCGTGCATGGCCAAGCCGGCTTCGATCGCAATGCCGGTTGCGAGATGGCGGCCACCGTCGCTGAAACTGTCGGGCGTTACGTTCAGGATGCCCATGATCCAAGGGGCACGGCCAGCCAACCCGGCGAAGCAAGGTCGCGGTGCCGTGACGCGGCCCAGCGCCTCGGCGTAGGCGTGCGGTACGGCGGAGACGGGAACGATACCCTGGGGTTCGCCCAGCAGCCGCGCCAGCGAAAACGCCGCCGGTCCACCCGCAAGCGGGAGGGCCAAGCGGCGTTCGATCGCCTGCCGCGCCGTCGGCCCATGCAACAGGCCGAGCGGCTCGACCAGATGCAATCGCCTAGCCCGGCTGCGGCGCAGGCCCCAGGCCACCTGGCGCCGGTGGCGGCATCGGGCGCCCGGTGGAGGGCACGGAGGCGCGACGGTTCTCGGGGGCGGGGTCGTCGACCACCACCTTGATGACCTTCTCGCCGCGCAGGATGGTGCGGATCTCGTCGCCCGAGAGGGACTCATGCTCCAGCAGCGCCTTGGCGAGCATATGCAGCTGTTCGAGGTTCTCGGTCAGGATGCGGCGGGCGCTGACATAGGCGTTGTCGATGATCGCCTTGATCTCGCTGTCGATCTCGCGCGCCGTAGCCTCCGAGACATTCTTGTTCTGGGTCACGGAATGTCCGAGGAAGACCTCCTGGCTGTTGTCGCCATAGGCGATCATGCCGAGCTTCTCGCTCATGCCCCATTCGGTCACCATGCGTCGGGTCTGGTCGGTGGCCATCTTGATGTCGCCAGAGGCACCGTTGGACACCTTGTCGGCGCCGAAGATGATCTCCTCGGCGGCGCGGCCGCCCATCGCCATGGTCAGTTCGTCCAGGCACTTGGCCTTGCTCTTGGAATAGCGATCACCCTCCGGCAGGCTCATCACCATGCCCAGCGCCCGGCCGCGCGGGACGATCGTGGCCTTATGCACCGGGTCGCACTCCGGCAGGTTCATGGCGCACAGCGCATGGCCAGCCTCGTGAAAGGCGGTCATTTCCTTCTCGGCATCGGACATGACGAGCGAGCGGCGCTCGGCACCCATCATCACCTTATCTTTGGCGTGCTCGAACTCGAACATCGCCACCACGCGCTTGCCACTGCGCGCAGCAAGCAGGGCGGCCTCGTTCACGAGGTTGGCGAGGTCCGCACCCGAGAAGCCCGGCGTGCCGCGCGCGATGACCTTCGGGTCGACGTCCGACGCCAGGGGAACCTTGCGCATGTGGACGCGCAGGATCTTCTCGCGACCATTCACGTCGGGGTTCGGCACCACGACCTGGCGGTCGAAGCGGCCTGGGCGCAGCAGTGCCGGGTCCAGCACGTCAGGGCGGTTGGTCGCGGCGATCAGGATGACGCCCTCGTTGCTCTCGAAGCCGTCCATCTCCACGAGCATCTGATTCAGCGTCTGCTCGCGTTCGTCGTTGCCGCCACCCAGGCCGGCGCCGCGATGGCGACCGACCGCGTCGATCTCGTCGATGAAGATGATGCAGGGGGCGTTCTTCTTGCCCTGCTCGAACATGTCGCGCACGCGGCTGGCGCCGACGCCCACGAACATCTCGACGAAGTCGGAGCCCGAGATGGTGAAGAACGGCACGTTGGCTTCGCCAGCGATGGCGCGGGCCAGCAGCGTTTTGCCGGTGCCGGGCGGGCCGACCAGCAGCACGCCCTTGGGGATCTTGCCGCCGAGACGTTGGAACTTCTGCGGGTCCTTGAGGAACTCCACGATTTCCTGCAACTCGCTTTTGGCTTCGTCGATGCCGGCGACGTCGTCAAACGTGACGCGGCCCTGCTTCTCGGTCAGCAGCCGGGCGCGGCTTTTGCCGAAGCCCATGGCGCGACCGCCGCCGCCCTGCATCTGCCGCATGAAGAAGATCCAGACGCCGATCAGCAGCAGCATCGGGAACCAGCTGAGCACGTAGTGGAGCAGCGGGTTGACATCGCTCTCCTCGGGCTTCGCGATCACGCGCACGCCCTTTTCGGTCAGGCGGGAGACCAGCGTGGGGTCTTCGGGCGTGTAGGTTTGGAACTGGCGTCCGTCCGCCAGCGTGCCGCTGACGATGCGTCCCTGGATCTGCACGTCGCGGACCCGACCGGCATTCACGTCGGCGATGAAGTCGGAATAGGCCAGCTGCGCCGCGGGGGAGCGGCTGGAGCCCGGCTGAAACAGGTTGAACAGCACCACCAGCAGCAGTGCGATGATCACCCAGAGCGCAAGGTTGCGGCCGAAATTGGTCATTCCATTCCCTGGCCAATATGGCCTGTCAGTCTCCACCCGAAGGCGGGTCGTCGCCCCGGCGGGTGCCGCGGCCTTTGGACGGACGCCGAGGCGGCCGACCGATGATGAATAACATAGGATGCTTACGCAGTCCTTGCACCCCTGCGATCGCCCCTGTGGCCGGATTGCCAGCAGATTCCACTCACATCTCCAGGAACGGCGCGCCGGACAGCGGCAGGGCGGGTGTGAAGGCGACCTGCAGGCAGGCGCAGGCGGCCGCGTCGGGATACTGGAGGGCCGGAACCGCGACCAGCCGGCCGTCGCGACGCAGGCAAGGCAGCGTCGCCAGTACGGCAGCCGGCCAGTCCGGGCGCAGGCGGCGCAGTGCTACGGAATCATGCCCAAGCGTACCAAGCGTGGTGTTCGGCGGCGGATCGCCCCCCAGGCGAAACCGGCCATCCCACATCGCACCCCGCCGGGCGGCCACCGGCGGTGCCATCGCCGCGGCCTCGCGCACCAGAAGCCAGTCGCCACGCCCCCCTGCCCGGCCGGCCGGCAGCAGCCGCACACCGGCCAGGGTCGCGGCACGCGGATGATCCGCCAGCGCCGCGACGGCCGCGCGCGGCGCCGGGTAGGCTCGCCCAGCCACCGTGCGCAGCAGCGCGGACAGCGCGAGGGCGGACAGGGCGGGGGCGGACAGGGCGGGGGCGGATATCACCGCCCATCCCGCGGGGTGGAGGCGAACGCGGTCCGCCAGTTCGGCGGCAACCCTTGCCTCGGCCGTCGCCCGGGCGGCGCCGTGGCGGCGCGCTTCGGCCACCAGGGCGGCGATCTCCGCCCCGTCTCCCTCGGGGTCGGCCAGTTCCGCGCGCAGCCTGGCACGCAGGGTGGCCGGGTCGTGGTTCGATGGGTCATCGACCCATCCAAGCTCGCGCGCGCGCAACAGGGACCGCAGCCGGCTCGGGGCAACCGCCAACAATGGGCGCAGCAGGCGCACGCGCTGTCCTTCCACCAGGGCAGCCATCGCGGCCATGCCGAGCGGTCCGCTGCCGGCGCGCGCGCGCATCCGCAGCGTCTCGGCCTGGTCCGCGGCATGGTGGCCGAACAGCAGATGCACGATGCCGGCCGCGGCACAGGCCTCGGCCAGTGCGGCGTGGCGGGCGGCGCGGGCGCGAGCGGCAAGGCCTGGGCCGTGCATCAGGCCTTCAAGGGCCAGAACGCGGGATGCAATCCCCTGCCCCGCCAGCCGCGCCAGGGTCTGCGCCACCTCGGCCGCCGATGCGGCCCGCAGTCCGTGGTCGACCAGCAGCGCCAGCACGGACCCGCCTCGCGCGGCGGCCCAGTCTTGCGCCAGCAGCGCCAGTGCCAGGCTGTCCGCGCCGCCGGAAACGGCGACTGCCAGCGCGGGACATGGTTCGAACGGCCCCAGCCGGGCCATTGCCGCCGCGAAGACGGCCGGCGTCTCCAGATGGGTCAGCGGCAGCCGGCGCGCTGACGCGCCGTGGCGACGTTCGCGCGCAGGTCTGCCCGGATGGTCGGGAACTCGGTCTTGAGCTTGTCCAGCGTTACGCAGGCCGCGCGCTTCTCGTTGATGGCGTTCAAGGCGTCGGCAAGGCCGAGGAGCGACGGTTGGGCATGGGTGCCGGTTTTGCTGCGATTGTAGGCGTCGTCGAACGCCACGGCCGCCCCCTGCCAATCGCGTCGGCCGGCGAGCGCCTGGGCCATCAGGAACTGCGCATCGACGGCGCGAGGCGAGCGGGGGAAGGCGAGCACTTCCTTCGCCGCGGCCTCGGCGGCGGCATAGTCGCGGCGGGCCAGGGCAGCGTTGCCCTCCTGCATCGCCACCTCGGGCGTGCGGCGCGGGCCAGTGGCCGGCGTGGTCGCGGGGGGAGCGGCGGGGGTTGCGGGCGGTGTCGCGGCACCCGCCGGCGCCGGCGGGCGGGCGGTGGCACCGGCGCCGAGCTTGAAATTCAGGTCTTCGAGTTCCTTCCTGAGGTCCTCGCCCTGGCGCTGGCGGGCGTTGTCCACCTCGTCGAGCCGCCCTTGCATCCGGCGCACCTGTTCCTCCAGCTGGCTGACCCGATCGAGCAGCGCCGCCGTCATGTCGCCGCCGCCGGTGCCAGAGGGGGCGGTGGGGCGGCCGAAACCCAGGGCGCTACCGCCGCCGCTGCTGCCGCTGCCCATTCGGCTGACCTGCTCGCGCAGGATCTGCATGTCGCGGCGCAGTTCTGCGATCTGGTTCTGCAGCAGGATGCCTTCGCGGGTTTCAACCTGTGCGCGTGCGGGGCCTGGCACCGCGAGCCACAGCACAGTGACCACCATTACCGCCGCGATCGTTCGCGCCAGCATTGCCTTGCACGCCTTGTTCACTCACGCTCTCCCGACCGGCCTTGATGCCGCCAGTATTGCCCATCAGCCGCGAAAACGGAACGCGGGGCGACAGGCGGCTGCTGGCACAACACAGGACCGTCACAACAAAAGCCGGCGACCTCGACAGGCCGCCGGCTTTCATGTGGTCTCGACCTGACGGTCGGCACCCTGGGGGTACCGACCATCAAGCGGAACGTGATCAGCGAACCGAGGTGATCGCGTTGCGGTTCTGCGACCAGGCCTGCTCGTTCGAGCCGAGCGCGGTCGGGCGGTCCTTGCCGAACGAAATCGTGGTGATGCGGCCGGCGGCCACGCCCCTGGCGACGAGGAAATCGCGCGCGGCGCTGGCGCGGCGCTGGCCGAGGGCGATGTTGTAGGCCTGCGTGCCGCGCTCGTCGCAGTTGCCGGCGATCTGGACGTTGTTCTGAGACCAGCGGGCCAGCCAAGCGCCCTGCTTCTCGAGTGTGGTGCGCGAATCGGTGCGCAGCGTCGAACGGTCGAAATCGAAGAACACGCGGTCACCCACGTTGGCCACCAGGTCTTCCTGGCTGCCGGGCACCGGGCCCGAGCTTACAGGGGTGGTGGTGGAGGTGGCGGCGGGATCGGAGCAGGCCGCCAGCAGTGCGACGGCAGCGACGGTGCCCAGAATCTTGATGTTCATGCGAGTTGCATCCCTGAGGAAGTGTGCAGCGGTTTGATGCCCACTGGGCAGTCGTCAAGTCGGGCAGACGGCGAGCGGCAGAAGGCGGTGGAAGCAGGTAGCCGAGGCGATCAGGTGATAAAGACCGATCACAGCTGATACCGAGTGAGGCACAGGCGGCAGCGGGTTGATCAAGTCGCCAGCGAATCGGCGCGAACGAGCCGCAGCACGCCCGCAGCGATCTGTGTGCGGTCGATTAGCGCGTTGAAACGACTGCGGTCAAGAACTCGTCGCATCGCAGCAAAACATATCTTCCATGCCACCTCGACGCATCGTTCAGGCCGGCAGCGGCGACCATGCAGGGTCCGAGGCGTCGGTGGGGGTCGTCATCACCCGCTCGTTGAAGCCGGTGATGTCGATCGACACCAGCCGCGACGAGAAGCCGTTCCCCCGTGCATCGCGCGCCGGGGTTTCGCGCCAGAACATGATCACCCGCCCGTTCGGCGCGAAGGTCGGGCCTTCCACATAGAAACTCTCCGACAGGATGCGCTCGCCAGAACCGTCCGGCCGCATCACGCCGATGGCGAAAGTACCGCCGGTCATGCGCGTGAACGCGATGAGGTCGCCGCGCGGCGACCACACCGGGGTGGCGTAGCGGCCCTTGCCGAAACTGATGCGTTGCGCCGCGGCGCCACTCGCCGGCATGACATAAAGCTGCTGGTCGCCGCCGCGATCCGACTCGAAGACGATCTGCTGGCCGTCCGGGCTGTAGCAGGGCGACACGTCAATCGCCCCCCCGCCGGCATCGGTCAGCCGCCGCGGCGCGCCGCCGCCGACCGGGATCTGCACAATTTCCGACCCGGCCCCGCGGGTCTGGGCCATGATGATGCTGCCGCCATCGGGGGAATAGCGGGGCGACAGCGTCATGCCCTCGAAGTTGCCCAGCATCTGTTGCCGGCCGCTCGACAGGTCGAAGGTGTAGACGCGCGGGCGGTTGTTCACGTAGCTCATGTAGGCGATCTGGTCGCGCGCCGGGTGGAAGCGCGGGCTGAGGGCCAGCGAGCTTCCGTCGGTGAGAAAGCGGTTGTTTTCGCCGTCCTGATCCATGATCGCCAGCCGCTTCACCCGCCGGTCGCGCGGCCCTGAGCCGGCGATATAGACGACCCGGGTATCGAAATAGCCCTTCTCGCCCAGAAGCCGTTCATAGATCACGTCACTGATGATGTGGGCGATCCGGCGCCAGTTGCCCAGCGTGGCGGTATAGGCGGTACCCTGGATCTGCGTTTGCGGCAGCACGTCCCACAGGCGGAATTCCACGCGCACGCGGTCGCCGCCCTGGCTGTCGACCTTGCCGGTTACCAGCGCCTGGGCGCCGATCACCTTCCAATTGTTGAAGTTCGGCACATCGCCCGGGTTCTGGCTGACGAAGGCGGCGCGGTCGATGGCGCGGAACAGGCCGGAGCGGGCGAGGTTGTTGGTGATCACCGCGGCCATGTCGCGCCCCAGCTGCGCTGTTTCGCCACTGGCGCCCACCAGGTTGGGGATGGCGATCGGGATCGGTTCGGCGCGGGCGCGGTCGACGGTGATCTCGGCGGTCTGGGCGCGGGCCAGGCCCGGTGCCGCCAGTAGCCCGACGCCCGCGGCCACCAGCGCCCGGCGCCCAACACGCAGCGGTGGCAGGGGCGTGCGGGTGACAGCGGCGTCGCGAGCGGCCATGGGCCCGTGAATGATGTTCATCGGCTCTCTCTCAGGGGCTGATTCGCAGGTTGATTCCATCCGGGCCTTCCTAGCATGGCGGACCGCGAAGGGAGGGGGTGCACGCGAACGTTTCAACGGCCCGTGCCGACACAACGATCCACGGGCGCGAAAACCGCTGCTTCACGCGCGTCACGGCACGAACCGGAAGGTGAGCGTGCCGACCTTGCCCAGTTCGTTGCGTGGGATTGGCAGGCTTGCGCAGCGTGGACTGCGCACCGCACGGATCGCGCGCTCTGCGAAGGCGCGGAAGCGCGGGTTGCCCAGCTTGCCGCGATCCACGTCGCCTACCATCGCGTCGCGGGCCGTGCCTGTCTCGTCGTAGGTCACGACCAGCTGCACCGACATCTTCTCCAGGTCGAGCTGCCCTTCGTCCTTGGTCCAGCACTCGCGCACCTTGTCGCCGATGGCCCCCTGCTGTTGGGTCGAGAGCGAGGCCGTGATGTCGCCCTGGCGGCTGCCGCCGACCTGGGGACCGGCGGCGGCGGGCGGGTTGGGGCGCCCGGTCGGCGGTTGCGTCTGGCGTTGCAGCGCGCGCAGCCGTTCCAGCGTGTTCGAAAGCTCGCGGCTGTCCGGCGCCGGGTTGGTGGTCTGGTTCGGCTGCGACGTGCGGCTGGGTGGC
>JANPIH010000345.1:0-1676 GCA_031424895.1 Rhodospirillales bacterium | reverse complement strand
GCGGTTGGTCTCGTCCGTCCAGGCGGCCAACACCGCCGCGGCGGCGTCGCGCAGGTTGCCGCGTGGCGTTGCCACGGGCGCGGCATGGGCGGCGTCCAGGGCCTCGGCCACCGCCATGGCCTCCGCCTGCACCGCCGCCGTGTCGAGCGCCGAGGGCGCGGCAATTGCGTCGGCTTCGGCCACCGGCTCGCTTCCCGGCGGGTCGAGGTTCAGGGCGCGGAAGCCAGCGTCGGTGAGCGCCAGCGGGGTCAGCATCAGGCCGGTGGCGGAGTCCTCGATCAGCAGGGCGCCATCGCCCAGGCGGTAGTCGCCCTGGATCTCGGCGATCAGGCCCTCGCGCAGCAGGGCGTCGATCATCTTGTGGCGGCCGCCGGTGGGCAGCTTGCGGTGGAATTCGAGGCGGCGGTCCGGACGCTCGGCGGCGCGGGTCAGGACGATGGTGGCAGCGGGGGAGAGGTTCATCTGCGTGCTCCGGTTCGCGCCACTGACCACCAGGGGCTGCTACTGCCCGGAGCCCCGCCGGGCGGAATCCGGTCGGGGCTATGGCGGAGGGGAGTTCGTCACTCGGTGGTGTCGACCTCGATCTCGGCGTGCAGGACGTAGCCGGTGAGGTAAGGGAGGCCGCGGGGGATGCCGGTTTCGTGGGCGGTGCGGGCGCTGATGCGCCAACCGATCCAGGTCGTCGCGGCGGCGTTGATCGCGCTGGCAAGTCCCTGACCCGCCGCCAGGTGGTTGCTGACCTCGTCGGCGAAGTGGCGCCCGTGCCGGCTGTCGAGAAAGGCGCGGGTGGCATCGGGGCTGCACCCGGTGATGCCGGCGATGAAGGCCAGGGCGATGTCCCAGGCGCGCTCGGGATCGGCGTAGTGGGAAATGGTGCCGAAGAAGCCGTGTTCGCGATTTTCTGTCTGCGGGATGCTGGTGTTGGCCATCTCTGCTGCTCCTGTCTGGCGGGGCCTGGTCCCCTGCGCGTGATGGACACTTCGCGCTGGGGCGCGGCACAGCCAAGTCGGATTGAGCGCAGAATGATTGCTTTGTGCGGCGGGAGGTCGCCGCCATGCCGGAACTCACCCCTTCCACCCGCGAACTGGCCCGCCGCATTGGCGTCACCGAGACGGCCTTGCGCAAGGCCGAGGCGAAGGGCCGCATCGAGCGCGAGCCGGATGGCCAGTGGGACGTGGAGAAGTCGCGGCGCCGCATGATTGAGACCGCCGATCCCGTTTGCTCGCCGCTGGCCGGTGCGATCGGCGCGGGCACAACACAGGCCGGCCTGTCGGGCGATGCCACGCCCTATGCCCGGCTCCGTGTCGCGCAACTGGCGTTGAAGGTCGAAGCGCAACGGATGGCGCTGGACGAGGACAAGGGCCGGCTGCTCGACGCCGCGGCCGCTAATGCCGCGATCGACGAGATCGCCGGCGCCATGCGCGACGCGCTGCTGAACTGGCCCGCCCGTGTGTCCGGCCTGATCGCCGCCGATCTCGGGGTGGAGCCGCACCTGGTGCAGACCGTGCTGCAGCAGCACGTCGCCGATCTACTGACGGAGGCCGCAGATCGCTTCGATCCCCCAGGCCTCGGAGACCGCAACTAGGACGGCAGAGCATGTCCGCCGGCGCGCGGGCGCCATGCTGCGTCCACCGCCGCAACTCACGGTCAGCCAGTGGGCCGACCAACACCGCGTG
>JANPIH010000344.1:0-2111 GCA_031424895.1 Rhodospirillales bacterium | reverse complement strand
GCGCGGCCAGAAGTGGCGGAGTTCCGCGGGCTGCTGGGCGGTGTTTGCGCACCGCGAACCAAAATTGCGACCTGGCGCTAGGGGTCTATCGCGCTCCTGCCCCCCGCATCAGTATTGGCCGGGAAGGAACCAAGCAATCGAGAACTAATACTTCGTCTTTTTCTTCTATGTTCTTCGATTGTTGCTTTGTCGATATTCGCTCTGTCCTCTGTCGAAGATGAGGCTCTCGCCACCAACCCACCACTTCGATCGTGGGAAGAATCTACCGCAAGCGGTTCCAGCGGTGCAACAGGCTTTCCAACGTGCCCTGTCGATTTCCTGTATCCCATTGATCTACATGAAGAACTCGTGTGCGCGACAGCCGCGGCGCCCCGACCCACCCACGAGCCGGGACGCCGCAGACACCGGTCACGCGGCCATCGACCGCGGCACCAACCCGTAGTGCACGGCTAACACGCTCAGCGCCCCCACCAGGATGCCTTGGCCCTGGACGTGGTTGATCGGCCGTCCGCCCCAGCCCTGCCGGCCGGCCCATTCCCGCACCGAGCACTCCATCCCGACCACGTGCCACAGGCAGCTGCCGCATGCGGTGTCGGTGCCGCCGAACAGGGACAGGGCCTCGGCCACACGACGTCGGGCGGCAGCCTGGTGCTCGGTCGGGCCGTCATCGCTGCCGCCGCTGACGCGGACCAGGGCCGAGACGCGGATGCTGTCGAGCATGGCGGCGCGGAACTGGGTGCGGAACATGCACCCGGCCTCGTGCATCGCCGGGGTGATGCTGCCGTTGGCGAGCATCTGGCCCAGCGAGTCGACCATCCGCCGCTGCGTGGCGGGCCGGCCAGTCTCGGGATCCAGCCCGCGGATCGCCTCCGACACCGCCCCGTGCTGCAAGCGCCAGCGCGACGGCTTGCCGAGGTCCTCGGCCGCGTTGCCGCGTCCCGCCTTGCGTTTACCGGCCATGCCCGTGTCCTCCCTGTCGCCGCCCCCAGCGGCGGTTGGCTTCGTTGGTGATGGCCTGGCGCAGCCAGGGATCGGTGATGTCTTCCACCGCGATGGCGGCAACACGGTGCTCGTGCCAGGCACGGGCCCGCATGGCCTCGATGTCCATCGCGGTGGCCGGGCTACGTGCCATGTCCAGACACGACCGTGGCGGTTGCGGCGCACCGGGGAGCCTCATGCCCGCCCTCCGGTGCTGTAAGTTGCCCAGAGCAGCAGCGCCAGGGCATCGGCCTCATTGTCGTCGGCGGGGTGGAAGCCGCGCGCCTGCATCGCAGCGATGACAGCGGCCTTGTCGGCGTTGCCCTTGCCGGTGGCGAAGCGCTTGATGGTTCCGACCGGGACGCCCTCGTAGGGGATGCTGTTCAACTCCGCCCAGGCGGTGAGCGTCGCCAGCAACCCGCCGTAGACGTGGGAGCTATCAGTGCTGAGGTGGCGCCGCACTTCCTCGAACACGATCCGGTCGATCGGTCCGGCCAGGTCGAGCATCTCGCGCAGCCAGCCGTGGAAGCGGAGGTAGCGCATTCCGCCGCCCTCGAAGCGGCTGGACTTGAAGCTGATGGTGCCGGAGGTGATATGGTCGTCACGGGTGCGCAAGGCGAAGCCAGTCGTGGTGCCGAGGTCGAGAGCGAGCACGGCGGGCGTGCCGACCAGGATGGGCGGTGATGCGGGCAGGGCAATGGCGGGGCTTGCCAGGGCCGTGGGCAAGGCGAGAGTCGCGGAAGCCATGGTGATCTCCTGAGAGGGGGAACAAAGTGGTCAGGGCGACGACGGCGCAGGTCTTGGCGGAGCTCGCCGGCGTCGCCCGCCTGGGGCGTGGTGGTGCGGGGGCGGGCGGCCCTGTTGCGGGCGGCAGGCCCTTCATGGTGCCGTCCCTTCCGTGAGCGGGTCTGGGTGCAGCACGTCGAGCAGCGGGTCGCTGGTCGCCCAGTCGGCAGCGAAGCCGTCGTGGCGCGGCGAGACCGCGGTGACGATGGCGCCGGGGAAGCAGTGCTTGATGGTGCTGATCTGCTCGAACATCGCCACGCAGCGCGCCAGCTCATCGACCGTCCAGACGGTGCGGGAGCGGTTATCCGGAGCGGACGCGATCGCCAGCGCCTCCTCACTGGTGCGGG
>JANPIH010000343.1:0-5098 GCA_031424895.1 Rhodospirillales bacterium | reverse complement strand
AACAGACCCGGATCAGGGGTCTTTCTCCAACCGGGCACGCAGATCGGTGAGCTGGTTTTTCACAGCGGCAAGCTGCTGATCGAGGGTCGTGAGATCCGCAAGAACGCTGCCTTTTTCGGCGACGTCGCGCTTTGCGGCATTGCCGAGCGCCGGGCTCATCGCACCCAGCTGAACCTTCGACCCGCCCAGCACCGGGGACATCGCACCCAGCTGAACCTTCGACCCGCCGAGCACCGGGCTCATCGCACCCAGCTGAACCTTCGACCCGCCGAGCGCCGGGCTCATCGCACCCAGCTGAACCTTCGACCCCGCCAATGCCGGGGACATCGCGCCGAGCTGAACCTTGGAGACGGTAGCGGTGATGTTCGACATGACGCAGGCCCTTTTCGTCTGAATGTTTCGAGCCGCCCAAGGCAGCCCGTGCTGTTGGAGCCGTTATCGCTGTCACCACGCATCCGGTCGTATTAACGGCGTTAAGACGTCGTTAATACGATCCGTGAACGTCGATTTAACGACAGCGACCGATCTCACCGTTCTGAACGACCAGAAAACCGTCAGCCGCCTCGCGCATCTCCCAGCCCCCGCAAAAATCCTATATTTATCCGTCTGTTAAACGCAATCGGATCAAGTAGGACGCGACCTCGTCACATTGACCCAATAAGACAAACAAATTGTAAAAATCGAACGTTCGTTCCACCATTACGTGTTCGTCAGGTTTGCAGACGTCCCGGAAAGCAGAAAAACGCCCCACTCCGTGGGAGTGGGGCGTCATATTTGCACTATCACGATATCGTCACCGGCCCCGGAACCCCCGTTGGACCGGTTACCGATTCACGCAGCCCTGAAAGCTTTAACGCTGCTCCAGGGCCGCGACGTCACGCCCCGCCGCTAAGCAGCCCGCCGCTAAGCAGCCCGCCACTAAGCAGCAGTGCCGCCCACGGTCAGCCCGCCGAGCCGCATCGTCGGCTGCCCCACCCCCACCGGAACGCCCTGCCCAGCCTTGCCGCAGGTTCCGATGCCGGGGTCCAGCGCCATGTCGTTGGCCACCAGATCGACTTTCGTCAGCGCATCCGGCCCATTGCCGATCAGCGTCGCGCCTTTCACCGGCGCGCCGATCTTGCCGTCCTCGATCAGATAGGCCTCGCTCGCCGAGAACACGAACTTCCCCGACGTGATGTCCACCTGCCCGCCGCCGAAATTCACCGCATAGATCCCCTTGGAGACTGAGCGGATCACCTCCTCCGGCGTCGCCGTGCCGTTCAGCATCACCGTATTGGTCATCCGCGGCATCGGCGCATGGGCATAGGATTGCCGCCGCCCGTTCCCGGTCGGGCGCACCCCCATCAGCCGCGCATTCAGCCGGTCCTGCAGGAACCCGGTCAGGATGCCGTCCTCGATCAGCACCGTGCGCCCCGTCGGCGTGCCCTCGTCGTCCACCGTCAGGCTGCCGCGGCGGTCGGCCAGCGTGCCGTCATCCACCACCGTCACCCCCGGTGCGGCAATCCGCTGCCCCAGCAGCCCGGAGAATGCGGAGGTTTTCTTGCGGTTGAAATCACCCTCCAGCCCATGCCCGATCGCCTCGTGCAGCAGGATGCCCGGCCACCCGGCGCCCAGCACCACGGCCATCTCCCCGGCCGGTGCCGGAATGCTCGCCAGGTTCACCAGCGCCTGGCGCAACGCCTCGTCCACCGCCGCCCGCCAGGTCTCGGGTGCCACCATCCTGTCGTAGGAGAACCGCCCGCCGGTGCCGAAGCTCCCGGTCTCCCGCCGTCCGTCCGCCTCCACCACCACCGAAACATTCAACCGCACCAGCGGGCGCAGATCGGCCACCCGCGTGCCGTCGGCGCGAATGATCTGCACCGCCTGCCACTCCCCGGCCAGCGACGCCATCACCTGCTTCACCCGCCCGTCCTTGCCGCGCGCATAGGCGTCGATCTCCGCCAGCACGCCGGTCCGCTTGGCGAAATCCATCCCCGACAGCGGATTGGCGTCGCTGTAAAGCCGCCGATTGGTCCCCGCCGGCGGCTCGGCGGCCGTGCCCGAATATCCGGCGGAAACAGCCGAGACCGTGGCCGCCGCCCGCTTCAGCGCCGCCTCGGTCAGCTCGCCCGCATGGGCATACCCCGCCGCCTCCCCCGCCACCGCCCGCAGCCCAAAACCCAGCGCGGTGTCGAACCCGGCCGCGCGGATGCGCCCGTCATCCAAACCTATGCTCTCGCTCTCGCGGTATTCCAGGAACAGCTCCCCGTCATCCGCGCCCTCCAGCGCCCCGCGCGTCAACCGCTCGGCGGCATCCAGCCCCAGCGTGGCGCCGGCGCGCGCAAAGAACAGCTCGTCGGTGACGGAGAGGGCAGTGCTCATGGGACATCAAGCTCCATCACAAGGAAACAGGTCGGAACCGCATCCGGTCCAGCGCAACAAGGGCCGCGGTCAACACCACCACGGCCACGGTCTGGTGCAGCGTGCCAAGCCCCACCGGCACCACATATAATAAGGTGGCGATGCCCAGCGCGTATTGCACCCCCACCGCCCCCGCCAGCCCCAGCAGCGCCAGCCGCGCCGGCCCACCCCAGCCCGCCACCAGGCTCGCCCCAGCCAGCACCAGCGTCAGCGTCGCCAGCAGCCGGTGGTTGAACTGCACCGCCGCCACGTTCTCCGCCCAGTTCAGCAGGAACGGGCTCAACCGCCCATACCCCTCCGGCACCAGCCGCCCGTCCATCAGCGGAAACGTGTTGTAGTCGAGCCCGGCCCGCAGCCCCGCCACGAACCCCCCGGCCAGGATCGTCAGCGCCGTCACCGCCACCGTCGCCCGCACCAGAAGCCGCACTCCGCCCGAAACCGCCAGCCCCGGACCGTCCCGCAGCAGCCCCAGCGCCGTCCACAGGATCGCCGCATACAGCACCAACGCCAGCCCCAGATGCACCACCAGCCGATACGGCGACACCGCGGTGGACTCGGCGGCAAAGCCCGACGCCACCATGAACCAGCCGATCACCCCCTGCAGCCCGCCCAGCACGAACAGCACCAGCAGCCGCGGCACCAGCGCCCGCGGCACCGCACCGCGCCACCACAACACCGCCAGCGGCACCACGAACGCCAGCCCAATCAGCCGCCCCCACAGCCGATGCAGCCACTCCAGCCAGAAGATCTGCTTGAACCCCTCCAGCCCGAACCCCTTGTTGACCAGTTCGTACTGCGGAATCGTCCGATACAGCTGATACAGCCGGTCCCACTCCGCCTCCGACAATGGCGGCAAAATCCCCCGGATCGGCGCCCACTCCATGATCGAAAGCCCCGACCCGGTCAGCCGCGTGGCCCCCCCCAGGGCCACCATCACCAGGATCATGCCGCACATCGCGAACAGCCAATACGCCACCAACCGGCGATCGCGCGCCTGCCGGGCCTGGACGGGAAAATGAGGATCAAACGGCATGCCCTCATATATAGGGCAGTTCGGCCGCCAGAAAGGGAAGGAAGCCGGGGCTTCGCCCCAATCCCCACCTGGGGGCCGAGCCCCCTGGCCCCTCATGGATGGGGGTCTGGACAGAGCCCAGGCCTTCCTACCCTACCGCCCCGGCATCGCAATCCGCCGCCCGGTCCAGTCCGGTCGCGCCACCTGCGCGTGCGACTGCGCCGCGGCCTCGATACGCGCCCGGATCGCATCGGGCCAGGGCGCCACCTTGCGCAGCCCCAGGTCCACATGCAGGTACATCAGCTCCTGCGTCGCCGCCCGCCGCCCGTCATGCAGCCGGTACATCTCATGCGCCAGGTGAACCCGCTTGGCATCCACCCCCACCACATGCGTCACCATGCGCGCCTGCTCGCCCAGCAGCAGTTCGGCCTCATACATGTTGTGCGTCTCGACCGCGAAGGTCCCGAACCCCGTCCGGTCCTTGTAGGAATAGGAGCAGTCGAACACGTCGAAGATCACATCGGTCGCCAGGTCGAACGCCACAGTGTAGTACGCCAGGTTCATGTGATGGTTGGCGTCGATCCACTCGGGCTGCACCTCCACCGTACCGCTCTCATATGGCGCCGCCCAGAAGCCGGGCACGGTGCGCGGATCGGTCGGCTGGTCGGTCATGCCGCCCTCCAGGCATCGCCCTCGGCCACCGCCCTGCCATCCTCGCGCAGCTTCTCCAGATGGGCGATCACCGTCCGCTCCGCCGCCGGCCGCAACCGCGGCGCCAGCCCGACATACAACGCATCCACCAGCCCCATCGTCGTCTTCGGCCCACCGGCCAGCGCCCCCGCGATCGCCGCCTCCCGCTGCGCCCGATGCGCCAGCAGCGCCCGTGCGAACGGCATCGGGTCGCTCACCGGCGGCCCATGCCCGGGCAGATAGGTCGTATCCGCCCGCGCCAGCATCAGCCGCATGGAGGCGAAATAGTCGCGCATGTTGCCGTGCGGCGGGCTCACGATGCTGGTCGACCAGCTCATGATATGGTCGGCCGTGAACACCACCCCGTCCGCCCGCGCGAAGCACAGATGGTCGGAGGCATGACCCGGCGTATGGATCGCCGTCCACCCCGCCACGCTGTCCCCGTCGCGCAACGCCATGTCCGGCACATGCGCGGTCTCCTGGCTGGCATGGAAGCTCCACACCTTCGCCCCCGTCGCCGCCTTCAGCGCCGCCACCCCGCCCAGATGGTCGCCATGCGTATGGGACAGCAGGATGCGCGCCACCCGCCCCCCGCACGCCGCCACGATGTCGGCCACATGCTTCGCATCATCCGGCCCCGGGTCCAGCACAGTTGTCCCTTCCTCACCGGCAATCAGATACGTGTTGGTGCCGTGATACGTGAACGGCCCGGGATTGTCGGCCACGATCCGGCTGATGCCCGGCAGCACCGGCAATGCCACGCCGCGCGGCGGCACGGGTTCGGTCAGGAAGGCCATGCGGATCCCCTTGCATTTCCCCCATTTTGCCCGAGCTTCGCCCGCTGCGCCACCACAGGCATAAAGGCAAGCGAAGGCTGGGCTCCGCCCAGACCCGCCAGGGGCCGAGCCCCATAGGCGCGAAGAAAAGGCTCGAAACAGGCAAGGCCAGGGCTCTGCCCTGGACCCGCAAAGGGCCGGCGGCCCTTTGATCCCCATT
>JANPIH010000342.1:0-5686 GCA_031424895.1 Rhodospirillales bacterium | reverse complement strand
GGGTGGGGGAAGGAAGGAAGGAAGGAAGGAAGAGAGCGTGGGTCCATAGCATCGCAAAGGATGACGGTGGGGAGGTGGTGATGAGGGAGAGGCGGCCTGCGGTATATATCGTGGCCAGTGGGCGGGGTGGGACGCTCTATACCGGGGTGACGGCTGATCTGGTTCGGCGGGTGGGGGAGCATCGGGTTGGGGAAGGGGGCGGGTTTGCGGCGCGGTATGGGTGTCGGGTGTTGGTTTGGTTCGAGTTGTTTGGGGAGATGGAGGGGGCGATCCTGCGTGAGAAACAGATCAAGGCGTGGGGCAGGGCCAAGAAAATCGGGCTGATTGTGGTGGATAACCCGCTTTGGGAGGATTTGTATCCGGGCTTGCTTGGGTGATGCGGCGAGAAGAAGCGTGGATCCCTCACTACGTTCGGGATGACGGTGTAAATAAAGGGGTAACGTTTTTTTGCTTCTTTTTGTTCACAAAAAGAAGGCCTTTCTTACTTTGGCCAAAGGTCGGGGAATTTGGCGGCGAGAAATTTGGTCAGGGCGGCGTTGACGTCGTGGGGTTTTTCCTGGGCCATCCAGTGGCCGGACTGGACGACGACTTCGGTGAGGTCGGCGCAGTCCTGGCGCATGGGTTCGGCGAGGCGGGAGGTCATGGTTTCGCAGGTGTAATCGTGGGCGCCGTGAAGGAAGAGGGTTGGCAGGGTGAGCTTGCCGCCGTTCTTGGCACTTTTGGCGTAGGCCAGGTTGGCGTCGAAGTTCATGTACCAGGAGTCGGGGCCGAAGAAGCCGGTGCGGGTGAGGGCGGCGGTGTAGGCGTGCCAGTCGGCTTCGGTGAGGACTTCGGGGTCGCGGGGAACATCGGGGGCGGTGTTGGTGGGGCCGAACCAGCCGCCGCCCTTGCGGACGAGGGCGGTGCGGGAGGGGGTGCCGGCGGCGGCAGGGTTGCCGCGGCGGAACATGGCCTTGACGGTATTGGCGATGTTGGCTTCGAAGCCCTGGCAGGCGCGGGCGAAGTTCTCCTGGTAGAATTCCATGTATTCCCACTGGGCGTAGGGGAACTGTTCGTCCGGATAGAGGGTGCGGTCGGCGTGGGGGAGGAAGTTCTTCGGCGCGAAGCCTTGTGCGTAGTACGGGACGCAGAGGTTGGCGATGCCGTGGCAGCGTTCCGGGTGGTGGCTGGCGAGGCTCCAGACGACGGGGGCGCCCCAGTCGTGGCCGACCCAGATGGCCTTTTCCGTACCGAGATGGTCGAGCAGGTCGAGCATGTCTTGCACGGCGTGTTCGAGGGCGTAGTCGGCGTGGGTGGTGTAGGTGCTGGAGCGGCCGTAGCCGCGCATGTCTGGTGCTACGGCGCGCAGGCCGATTGCGGCCATGGCGGGGAGTTGGTGGCGCCAGGAGATCGAGAGTTCCGGCCAGCCGTGGACGAAGATGATGGGGGTGGCGGAAGGGTCGCCGTCGGCGAGGTAGAAGCTGGTGTGGCGGGCCTTACGGGCGACGTGCTCGGTGGCTGGCATTGTGGATGCTCCTTCAGGCGAGGGCGGCGCAGAGCCAGGCTTCGGTGTGGGAGAGGAGCCAGCCATCGACGGTGACCGTGCGGCCAGCGGCGAAATCGGCGGCGATGCGGGCTTGGAGGTCGGCGAAGTTTGGGAGCGCGGCGCGGGCGAGGCAGTCGGCTGTCGAGCAGTCGGGGTGGGTGACGCGGAGGGCGGCGCCGATTTGGTGCGGGTCCAGGCCTGGGGGGAGGCCGCGGCGGAGGGCGGCGGCGGTTGCGGATGGCGCGGCGTCGGCCCCGTGTGGCGCGAGGAGGGCGGCGGGCAGGAGGGCGAGGAGGAGGCGGCGCGGCAGGTTGGTCATGGCGAACGGTATGCGGTGGCGCGGATCCTGCACAAGTGGGGGCGCACAAGAAGGGGGGCACGCGGCCCCCCATTCTGCAGGCGAAGAGATGCGCGAGGGTTAGCCCGCCGCGGTGACGGCGCGCTTGGTGATGACGCCGACGAGGTGGGCGCGGTAGGGGGCGGAGGCGTGGATGTCGCTGTTCATGTTGTCCTGGCTGATGGCCACGCCGTCGATCGAGGCGGGGGACCAAGACTTGGACAATGCAGCTTCGGCGGCGGTGTGGCGGAAGACGCCGCCCTGCCCTGCCCCGGTGACGGCGACGCGGACGCCCTTGGGGCCGTTGGCGACGAAGACGCCGACCATGGCGTAGCGGGAGGCTGGGTTCTTGAACTTGATGTAGGCGGCCTTGGCGGGGATCGGGAAGCTGACCGAGGTAATCAGTTCGCCGGGTTCCAGCGCGGTGGTGAACATGCCCTGGAAGTAGTCATCCGCGGCGATGCTGCGCTTGTTGGTGGTGATGGTGGCACCCAGGGCCAGGATCGCCGACGGGTAGCAGGCGGAGGGGTCGTTGTTGGCGACCGAGCCGCCGATGGTGCCGCGGTTGCGGACCTGGATGTCGCCGATGCCGCCGGCCAAGGCTGCGAGGGCCGGGATGGCGCGCTTGACGTCCGCCGAGGCGGCGACCGTGGCGTGGTTGGTCATGGCGCCGATGGTGACGCTGTCGCCGGTGACGGTGATGCCGGTGAGTCCGAGTTTGCCGAGGTCGACAACGGTGGTCGGCTTGTTCAGGCGCTGCTTGAGCACGGGGATCAGGGTCTGGCCGCCGGCGAGGGCCTTGGCTTCGTCGTCACCGGCAAGGGCGGCGACGGCGGCGGCGAGGCTCGAGGGCTTGGTATAGCCGAAATCGTACATGTCGGGTTCCTCGTGCTACTCGGCGGCCTTGCGGCCGGCGTTGATGATGCCCCAGATCTTCTCGGGGGAGGCGGGCATGTTCATGTGGCGGACGCCGTAGTTTTTCAGCGCGTTTACGACCGCGTTGATGACGGCCGGCGGTGAGCCGATGGCGCCGACCTCGCCGCAGCCCTTCACGCCCAGCGGATTGTGGGTGCAGAGGGTGTTCTCGGTGGCGACCGAGATGTTGGTGAGGTTGTCGGCGCGCGGCATGGTGTAGTCCATGAACGAGCCGGACAGGAGCTGGGCGTTGCTGTCGTAGATGGCGTGTTCGAGCAGCGCCTGGCCGATGCCCTGGGCGACGCCGCCCTGGACCTGGCCTTCGACGATCATCGGGTTGATGACGCGGCCGACGTCGTCGACGGCGGTGAAGTTCACGATCGAGGTGACGCCGGTCTCGGGGTCGATCTCGATTTCGCAGATGTGGCAGCCGCCGGGGAAGGTGAAGTTGGCGGGGTCGTAGAAGGCGGTTTCGTCCAGGCCCGGCTCGATCTCGGTGATCGGGTAGTTGTGGGGCACGTAGGCGGTCAGGGCGATTTCGCTGAGGGTCTTGGCGCGGTCGGTGCCGGCGACTTTGAAGCTGCCATCGGCGAACTCGATGTCGTCGACCGAGGCTTCGAGCAGGTGGGCGGCGATTTTCTTGCCCTTGGCGATGATTTTATCCATCGCCTTGACCATGGCGGTGCCGCCGACGGCGAGCGAGCGGCTGCCGTAGGTGCCCATGCCGAAGGGGATGCGGGCGGTGTCGCCGTGGACGATGTCGACCTGGCTGAAGGGCACACCGAGCTGGCTGGTGACCAGCTGGGCGAGCGTGGTTTCGTGACCCTGGCCGTGGCTGTGGGTGCCGGTGAAGACGGTGACCGAGCCGGTGGGGTGGACGCGGATGTTGGCGACCTCGTAGAGGCCGGCGCGCGCGCCGAGCGAGCCAACGACGGCCGAGGGGGCAATGCCACAGGCTTCGAGGTAGGTGGAGATGCCGATGCCGCGCAACTTGCCCTTCGCGGCGGCGGCGGCCTGGCGGGCGGGGAAGCCGGCGTAGTCGGCGTTCTTCATCGCCACTTCGATCGTGGTGAAGTAGTCGCCGCTGTCGTACTGGAGGGCGACCGGGGTCTGGTAGGGGAAGGCGTCCTTCGGGATGAAGTTCTGGCGACGGATGGCAATCGGGTCGGCACCGGTGTCGTGGCAGATGGTGTCAACCAGGCGTTCCAGCAGGAAGGTGGCTTCGGGGCGGCCAGCGCCACGGTAGGCGTCGACTGGCACCGTGTTGGTGAAGACGGCCTTGACCTCGGCGTAGATGACCGGGGTTTTGTAGGTGCCGGCGAGCAGGGTGGCGTAGAGGTAGGTCGGCACGGCCGGGGCGAAGGTGGACAGGTAGGCGCCCATGTTGGCCAGGGTGTTGACGCGCAGGCCGAGGAAGTTGCCCTGGGCGTCGAGCGCCATTTCCGCGGTGCTGACGTGGTCGCGGCCGTGGGCGTCGGACATGAAGGATTCGGTGCGTTCGGCGGTCCACTTGACCGGACGGCCCAGCTTGCCGGCAGCCCAGGTGACGGTGGCTTCCTCGGCGTAGTGGTAGATCTTGCTGCCGAAGCCGCCGCCGACATCCGGCGCCACGACGCGCAGCTTGTGTTCCGGCAGGCCGAGCACGAAAGCACCCATCAGCAGGCGGATGACATGCGGGTTCTGGCTGGTGGTGAACAGGGTGTAGTCGCCGGTGTGGCGGTCGTACTCGCCGAGGGCCACGCGGGGCTCCATGGCGTTGGGCACCAGGCGGTTGTTCTCGAGGTCGAGCTTGACCACTTTTGCGGCGCGGGCGAAGGCGGCTTCGGTGGCTTCCTTGTCGCCGATGTGCCAGTCGTAGCAGACGTTGCCGGGAGCGTTGTCGTGGACCTGGCCGGCGCCGGGCTTCAGCGCGTCGGTGACGGTGGCGGTGCTGGGGAGATCGTGCAGCTCGATGGCGATCAGTTCGGCGGCGTCGCGGGCCTGTTGCTTGGTTTCGGCGATGACGACGGCGATGGGGTCGCCGACGTGGCGGACCTTGCCTTCGGCCAGGACGGGGTGCTTGGGCTCGGCCATTGGCGAGCCGTCCTTGGAGTGGATCTGCCAGCCGCAGGGCAGGCCGCCGATCGCGGCGAGGTCCTCGGCGGTGTAGACGGCGACGACCCCGGGCGCTGCCTTGGCGGCCGCGGTGTCGATGGAGACGATGGTGGCGTGCGGTCGGTCGCTGCGGCGGAACACCGCGTGGGTCTGGTTCGGGCGGTTGATGTCGTCGGTGTAGTTGCCGCGGCCGGAAATGAAGCGCAGGTCTTCCTTGCGGCGAACCGATGCGCCAATGCCCTCGAACGGTGCGTTCATGTTGCCCCCTATCCGGTGCGCGCCAGGGGGCGCACCGGGATCGTTTCTTGTTTGGCGTGCGTTACCTTGGGTGCTCCAACGCCGCCGACTACTCGGCGGCCCGGGCGTGCATCAGCGGCTGGGCCGCGTCGATCGCCTTGACGATGTTGTGGTAGCCGGTGCAGCGGCAGAGATTGCCCTCCAGCCCCTCGCGGATCTCGTGCTCGGACAGGCCCTGGGGGTTTTTCGCCACGAGGTCGACCGCGGCCATCACCATGCCCGGGGTGCAGAAGCCGCACTGAAGGGCGTGGTGCTCGCGGAACATCTCCTGCATGGGGTGGAGCGTGCCGTCGGCCTTGGCGAGGCCTTCGATGGTGAGGACGCTGCTGCCGTCGGCCTGGACGGCCAGCATGGTGCAGGCCTTCACCGACTCGCCATCGACATGGACGACGCAGGCGCCGCACTGGCTGGTGTCGCAGCCGACATGGGTGCCGGTCAGGCCCAGCTTCTCTCGCAGCAGTTCGACAAGGAGGGTGCGGCCCTCGACCTCGATGGTAGCACTTTTGCCGTTCACCGTC
>JANPIH010000341.1:0-10044 GCA_031424895.1 Rhodospirillales bacterium | reverse complement strand
CGGGGCGTGCGCCGCGCGCGGGGTTCGCTCCGGGGCAGGCGCGCGGTGGGGGTGGGGGGCGACCCGGCCGGGGCGAGGGCGGTGGCGCGCGGGGCGGCCAGGGTGCCGGCGGCGAACTGCGCGAACAGGGTGGCGAGGAGTTGGAGTGCCTCGATCAGTTCGCGGGTTTGCGGGCTGGGCCGGGGGGAGAGCAGGCCGGACCAGCGGAGCAGGAAGGCGATGAGGCGCTGGACGCCGGCGGCAAAATCCGATGACACCTGTGGCGTGTGCGGGGGTGCGGGGGGAATGCCGGACAGGGGCTGTGGCGCGGGGGTGTTCACGGTTTGTTTGTAGCGCCTCCGGATGGGAGGGGCAAGGAAAAAATGCCATAATAGGAAAAATAATTTATGCGCTAGGCATGGAAAATCGTTGCTATTTTGTATTGTATCAAGTGACGAGCGTTGTCACGAGGCTTGGGTTGGAGGGGCGGGCGGTGTATCGGGGGATGGGATGCCTAGGGGGGCAGCAGGGTGAAGCGGCGCGTGATCTATAACCGCCCCGGTATGTCGGCAGTGGCGTAGAAAATGGCAAGGATCACCGGCGGGCGGGTGGTGCTGTAGGCGACCCAGTAGCTGCCGACCGCGATCCATGCCCACCCAGGCCGGGCCAACTCAGGATAGGGGCGGGGCGCGGGCCGTCCGGCGGCAGGATCAGTCCCGATGCGGTGCTCGGCCGATTGCAGGGCTGCGCGCAGGTTGAGCAGTGCTTCCAGCCGTTCGGTGTTGCGGTAGTGTGCCTGTAGCTGCTCGATCCGGCGTGCGGCAGCGGCGGTATAGATCAGCTTGCGGCGCCTGCGATCGCGGCCTGCATCTCGGCGATCGACTGGTCCAGACGGCGCATGATCGTGGTACTGTCCACGGTACGGCCGGCTTGAAGATCGGCGTCGGCTTCAGCCATGGCGTCAAGCCATGACTGCGGCGGTTTGGTAGATGGGCGGGGGTGATCGGCCATAGGGGGAGAATAGGGTGTTCGTGGGGAGATTTCCAGTGATTGAGCGATCCTCAGCGGTCAGCCTGCATGTTGTTCAACCTGGAGGGGCGGCGTTTGGTGCTGGTGCTGGTGCTGGTGCTGGTGCTGGAGTTGCAGCGGCAGGCGGGAGCGCAAGCATTGGGCTGGTAGAGACAGCGGCGATGGAGCCCGTAGTGCTTGTACCGAGGGTGCAGGGGTCTCGGCCCCCCTGCTGGGGTCCTTCGGGGCGCGACTTCGCGTCGCGACGGGCGACGCCCCTGGCCATTCCTCAGGCGGCCCGTGCCATCACAGCACGAACCATGCGCTGTCGATGGGTCCGGGGCTGTTCACGAAAATCGTCAGGTCGGCTGCGGGGTCGGCGTTGATGTTGCCTTGGATGAGGCGGGTGGTGCCCTGGTCGGTCCAGCGGAGTTCGCCCGGGGCGCCGGAGAAGGGGGCGGTGCCAATGAAGGTGAAGGCATCGTTGGCGATGGTGCCGGCGATGGCGTCGATGCGGGAGAGATCGAGGCGTTCGCCCGCGCTTCGGTCGAAATCCGTGATGGTGAAGGCGTGGGTGGTGGCGGGGCCGGTGGCGGAGGGGAGGAAGCGGAAAGTGTCGCGGCCGGCGCCGCCGGTGATGGTGTCCAGGCCGGTGCCGATGACGAAGAGGTCCGGGCCGGGGGTGCCGGAGAGGGTGTCGTTGCCGGCGGTGCCGTAGATCGTGTCGTCGTCCATGATGACGCCGGTGGCGGTGGCCTGGGCGAGGGTCATGCCGGCGGAAGGGGCGGCGAGGGTGACGGTGAAGCTCTCGTTGAAGCCGCCTTCGGGGCTGGTGTCGCCGGCGACGTTGATGGTGATGACCTGGGTGGCCTGGCCGGCGGCGAAGGAGAGGATGCCGCCGGGAATGGTGCCGCCGACGAAATCGAACGCGGTGGCCGCGAGGGTGCCGCCGACGCCGCCGCCGGTGACCGACCAGGCGACGGTGCCGGCGGGCAGGGCGGTGCCGGCGCGGGAGACGGTGTACTGGTAGGCGGTGGTGCCGGTGTTGCCTTCCGCGCGGGACACGGCGGCACCGATGGACAGGCTGGTGTCGTCGTTCCAGATGAGGCCCTGGGCGGAGGCGGTGGCAATGGAGGCACCCGGGGAGGGGGTGTGCAGGGTGACGGCGAAGCGTTCGATGAACTCGCCGATCGGGTCGCCGGCGACCTGGATGGCGAGGGTGAGGCTGCCTTCGCCGGGGGCGAAGGTGAGGGTGCCGGAGGGGAAGAGGCCGCTGGCGAAATCCGCGGCGTTTGCGGGCAAGGTGCCGGACCCGGTGGCGCCGGCGACCGTCCAGCCGACGCTGTGGGACTGCGAGAGGTTGCCGGTGCGGGCGACGGTGAAGGTGAAGGGGGTTGCGGCGCCGGTGCCTTCGGGGCGGCTGGCATTGGCGGCGGCGATGGCGAAGGTGGCGAACTGCGGCACGGCGGCGAACTGAGCGGTTCGGGCGTTTACCTGCACGTTCTCGCCCGACAGCGTGACGCTGGTGGCATAGGTGCCGGCGGGGCCGTTTTCCATGACCAGGTCGTAGGTTCCGGCCCCCAGTGCGACGGTGTAGGCGCCGGCTGCGGTGCTGGTGGCGACGGCCTGGCCGTTGACGCGGATGGTGACGCCGCCGATGCCTTCGCCGGGGTCGTAGAAATTGTCCGCGTCGAGATCGTTGTAGATGGCGCCGGTCAGGAAGGTGGCGGTGCCGGAGCGGGCGAAGTTCTGGGTGATCATGGAAGCGTTGTAGGTGGTGGCGCCGGCGGTGAAGGGGCCGGTGACCTGGGAAATGCCGGTTTCGCGGAATGCGCCGTTCAGCAGGTTCTGGCGGTGGCCGGCGCTGAGGAACAGGCCCTTGTGCTGGGAGTCGATATACGAGGCGAGGTTGCCGAGGGCGCCGGTGGTGCCGCTCCAGGCGATGTTCTCGCCCCAAGTCCAGTTGCCTTTGAAGCTGTAGCCGGCGTTGCCCATGCGGGTGCCGGCGGAAGAGCCGCCTGCGCCGGTGTGGCTGAAGACGTCGGCGTCGATCATCCACTGGCTGTGGCCGCGGGCAGCGTCGTTCAGGAGGGCGTTCGGGGCCAGGGGAGCCTTGGGCGCGGGGCTGATGGCGCCGGCGGGGAGGTTGGCGTTGAGGTCGATTCCGTAACGGGCGGCCTCGCCGGCGGGGTCGAGGCGGGCGCGGTTGATGAGTTGCAGCATGTAGATTTCGTAAGCGGAGTGCTCGGCCATGGGAAGCGGTCCCTGCAATGTGTTGTGTCGGGTCTAGCTTCTGGTTGGCGATCAATCAAACGCAATGATCATGGTGGGTTCGACAAAATTTCCGACACCAGTAGCGGCGGTTGTTTTGTGGGGTTTGGTGTATCCGTTTGAGCGGTTGCGACTTTGTGTTTCGGTATTTGAGATGTATGCGGATATTTGATGTGGCGTGCGATGCCGGGTGGATTGGAGGAAGGGGGCGACCTTCCCATGCGTGACTCGCGCGTCCGCGGGATTGGTTATTGCGGTATAGATTTTAATACGAGAGCTTAAGTAAATTTAGGCTTCGATAACTTTGACTGATATAAAGAAAGCAACGCAAAGCAAAGCTGGGCTCTGCCCAGACCCGCCAGGGGCCGAGCCCCTGGACCTGAACTCATTGAAAATGAATGGGGTTCCAAGGGCCGCCGGCCTTTGGTGGGTCCTCCGCGGCGCGACTTCGCGTCGCGACGGCAAAGCCCTGGCCTTTTCTCTTTTCATGGGTCAGTCATTTGGTCGGTTGGTATAACGCGGGCCGGTGCCAGTCTTTGTTTTGCACCCGGCTGCCGGCCATTTCCGCGCGCCATGCCAACCTCTGGAACGGCCGGAAGAGTCGGCCATTCCAGGGGTGGCATAAATGAAAATGTTGACGAGGGTCCAGGGGGCTCGGCCCCTTGGTGGGGTCCTCCGCGGCGCGACTTCGCGTCGCGACGGGCGACGCCCCTGGGCTTGTTTGGGTGGGGTGTCGCGTGCCCCCCTCTGGCTTCCCCCGCTTCGCAGGGGGAGAGAAGTGGGGGCCGTGATTTGCTGTTGCGGGTTCGAGCGGCGTTTCATGGCGATGGGCCGCCCGCAGCGACGACTTGTGGCGCGTTGTGGTGGATTTCAGCGGCTGCCGGTGGTGGCGAGCGGGTCCAGGGCGAGTTCCCTGCGGTCGGCGATGATGTTGGCTGGGAGGGCGATGGTGATGCGCAGCCCTTGTTCGTCGAAGTCGACCTCCAGCGTGCCCTTCAGGTCGTGGCGCAGTTGCCGTTCCATGAGTTCGGAACCGAAGCCGCGGCGTTCGGGCATTTGCGTGACTTTCGGGCCGCCGGATTCCGACCAGTGCAGGACAAGGTGTGGCGCGCCGCCGACAACTTCGTTCGCCCATTTGACCGATACACGCCCGCTGTCGATGGACAGGGCGCCGTGCTTGGTGGCGTTGGTTGCCATTTCGTGCAGGACCATGCCGAGGGAGATGGCGGCGCTGGGTTTGAGGGACACCGGCGGCCCCTGGGTGACCAGGCGGTCGGCCCCGGCCGCATATGGCTTCAGTTCCTTCTCGATCAGGTCGAGCAACAGGACATCGCGCCAGCCGCCGCGCGACACCAGCTCGTGGGCGGCCGCGAGGGCGGCGATCCGGCCGTTGAAAATCTTGCCGAAGTCGGCGAGGTTGTCGGACCGGCGCAGGGTGTGGGAGGCGACGGCGGAGACGACCATCAGCATGTTGCGGACGCGGTGGTTCAGCTCGTTGACCAGGCTTTCGAGGATTTCGCCCTCGACCACCTTGGTGATGTCGAAGAAGGTGACGACGAGGCCGTCCACCGTGTCGTCGGCCGTTCTGTAGGGCAGGATGCGCATGAGGTAGTGCGCGACGTTGCCGTGGGCGGTGACGCGGCGTTCCACCGGGGAGCGGGTGTTCAGCACCTGCTGCGCATCGTGCAGGAAATCCACCTTGTCGAGGTGGCTGGCGAAGCTGGTGAGCGAACGGCCGCGATCGGTGGCGACCAGATCGAAGATGCCGGTTACCGCCGGGGTGAAGCTGCGGATCACCAGATGGCCGTCGAGGAAGATGGTTGCGATCTGCGTGCTTTCGAACAGGTTGCGCATATCGGTGCTGGCGCGGTCGAGCTCGTCGATCTTGATAGTCAGCTCGATGTTGCTGGTTTGCAGTTCCTCGTTCACCGACTGCAGCTCCTCCTTGGAGGTCTCCAGCTCCTCGTTGATCGATTGCAGTTCCTCGTTGACCGAGACCATCTCCTCGTTGGCGGATTTCAGCTCCTCGGTGGCGGTCTCGTATTCCTCGGTGACGGATTGGAGCCGCTCGCGCGTTTCGCGCAGTTCGCTCTCCAACTGCTCGACGAGTTGGGCCTGGCGCAGATCCGCACCTTCCGGCGGGGCGAAGTCCTGCAGGGGTGCGGCCGGCTCCGACGCGGCGAAGGCGACCATGTACAGCGCGTCGAAGCCTTCGCGCCGCGGCAGGGGGGTGACCGTGACCGTCACGGCCAGGCGCGTGCCGTTCACCTCCAGGTCGATCGGCGGGGGCTGGGCACGGCGATTCCTCTCGGTTGCCTCCCGCAGGGCGGCGCGCAGGTCCACCCGCAGGCCGAGCCGGGCCATCGAGAGCAGTTGCCGGTTGGGGACCCCGGGCGGCGGTTCCAGGAACGTGCCGAGGTTCGCGGATTGATGGACGATGTCGCCATCGGCGTTGACCAGGAGGTGCGGCGGCGCGAGCTGTTCGGCGGCGAAGGTGGCGGCGATCTGGCGGAGATCGGATGGGCTGCCTGGCTGCGCCCGGCGCGACGGCGATGCGGGTTGCCAGGTGCGCTGCGCACCACGGATGGCGGTGTTGACCTGCAGCGGCAGGCCCGTGGCGGCCGCGTCGCGGCGGCGGTAGATGCGACGGGCCTTGTCGTCGACCGTGAACAGGTCGGTGTGCTTGCTGACGGTTTCGGACACGCCCAGGAACAGGAAGCCACCGGGGCGCAGGGCGTAGTGGAACAGCGGGATCACCTGTTCCTGCAACACGCCGCCCATGTAGATGAGCAGGTTGCGGCAGGATACCATGTCGACGCGGGAGAACGGGGCATCGCGGATGAGGTTGTGCATGGAGAAGACGCACAGGTCCCGCAACTGCCTGGAGACAACGTAGGTCGCCCCCTCGGCCACGAAGAAGCGGGCGAGGCGGTCGGGCGAGATGTCGGTCATCATGGCGGCGGGGTAGCGGCCGGCGCGGGCGACGGCGAGGGCCGCTTCGTCGATGTCGGTGGCGAAGATCTGCACCGATGGGCTGCCGGGGCGGCGCGCCGCCTGTTCGCTGGCCAGGATCGCCAGCGAGTAGGCCTCCTCGCCGGTGGCGCAGCCGGGCACCCAGATGCGCACGGTTTCGTCCGCACCGCGGCCCTCGAAGATGGCCGGCATGACGCGGCTGGCCAGGGCGGCGAAGCTGTCGGGATCGCGGAAGAAGCCGGTGACGCTGATCAGCAGGTCGCGGAACAGCTTGCCCGGCTCGTCCGGGTCCTCGCGCAGAAAGGCGATGTAGGCGTCGAGGTCGTGCAGGAGCAGAACCACCATGCGCCGGTGCACGCGGCGGAAGAAGGTTTTGCTTTTGTAGCCGGAGAAATCGTGTCCGATGCGGGTGCGGATGATCTCGCTGATGGTCGCCTGGGCGGTGGGGCCTTCCGCGGTCTCGGCGGTTGGCGGGGCTTTGTCCAGGGCCGGGGCCAGCACGTAATCACGTTGGCCGAGTGCTGCCAGCCATGCGGGCATGGCCTCGGCCGGCATCACGAGGTCGACGGCGCCGCCGGCGGCAGCGCTGTCCGGCATGCTGGGATAGCGTGGCGATGTGCCGTTGGCGCCCTGGGCGAGGGTGAAGCCGCCATGTTCCTTGATGGCCTTGAGGCCGAGGGTGCCATCGCTGCCGCTGCCGGACAGGACGATGCCGACCGCGCACTCGCCCTGGTCCTCCGCCAGCGATGTGAAGAACAGATCGATCAGCTGGCGCTCGCGCGGGATGTTCGGGGGCTGAAGGCGCAGGACGAGGCGGCCGCCGGAGATGGTGATGAGGGAGTCGTTCGGCAGCACATAGATGTGGCCGGACTTTACGATCTCGCCGTCGATGGCCGGGAGGACGGGCAGGGTGGTGCAGGTGCGGAGGATTTCGGGCAGGGCGCTGTCGCGATCCGGGCCGAGATGGGTGACGACGATGAAGGCGGGAACGACCGGGGGGGGCGGCATGGCGCGGAACAGCACCTGCAAGGCCTCGACGCCACCCGCCGAGGCGCCGATTCCGACGATAGGAAACTTCAGGGGTTGATCCACGAAACGTTCCTGTGCGGTGCTCGTCGCGGCATGCTGCAACAGGCGGCAGGCAACCAGACACGACCCGTCAACGATTGTAGACGCTGTTGGCGTCTGGCACTAGGGCGATCCGGTTCGGGGGTGGTCCGGGCGATGACACGCAAGCCCGGACGATTGGGCCTGGTCCGCCCCGGATGGGTCGGTGGTTACCATCCGTGGGGGAGAGATGCAGCAGCCTCAGGCGAGGGGTTGTTCCAGGAAGAAGCGCAACATTTCGCGGGATGCGTCGGGGCCGAGCGGGTCGGTGTAGGTTCCCGAGGGGTGGCCGCCGGACCAGGCGTGGCCGGCGCCGTGGATGAGCCATTGTTCCAGCACCGGGCGGCCGTCGGGGCCGTGGTAGATGCTGCGGGTGTAGGCGTGGCCGCCGGGGACCTGGCCGCGGGTGACGGTGGGCGGGCGGTCTGTGCCGCTGTTGGATTGGGCGACTATGTGTTCGGCGTTGCGCGGGTGGACGGTGGTGTCCTTGTCCGCGTGGAAGACGATGGTGGGCACGGGGCGGGCGCGGGCGTGGGTTGCGCGGGGGGAGGGCGCGGCGCCGGTTCGCATGGCGGCGAGGGCCGAGGGGATGTCCCGCGCGGCGCCGCAGGGGAGGCCGGAATGCACGCCGACGGCGGCGTAGAGGTCGGGGTAGGTGGCGGCCATGACGGCTGCCGCGGCGCCGCCGGCGGAGAGGCCGGCGATGTAGACGCGGCGGGGGTCGACGGCGTGGTCGTTGATGATCGAGCGGGTGATGCCGGCGATGAGGGCGGGCTCGCCCTTGTCGCGCTGCTGGTCGGCCGGGTTGAACCAGTTCCAGCATTTTTGCGGGTTGGCGGATTTTGGCTGTGCGGGATAGGCGACCAGGAAGCCGTGTTGCTCGGCCAGGAGGTTCATGCCGGTGCCGGCGGCGAAGTCGTCGGGGGACTGGGTGCAGCCGTGCAGCATCACGATCAGCGGCATCGGGCCGTCTGGCGCGCGCGAGGGGACGAACAGCTTGTAGGCGCGGGTGCCGTGGGCGTCGGCGAAGGTGTGGGGCCGGAAGCGGGCGCCGGACGGCTCCCTGGATCGGGCGCGCGACGGCTCGGGTGGGCGCTGGGGGGTGGCGCGCTCGGCCGGGCCGGGGGCGCGGGCGGCGGGAGGGGGCGACGGGTGGTTGGGGGACCGCGGGGGGAGGATTTCGCCGGTCGCGGGGTCGATGTCGATGATGGGGGAAACTGGGCGCTGTGGCGGGGGCTGTGGCGTGGGCGAGGGTTGCGCCTGGCCGTGGCCGCGCAGAAGGCGCTGGAGCGTGTCGGTGGCCTCGATCAGCCGGCCCTGGCGGACGAGGCGGGCTGCTTCGGACATGCGGTTTTGGGAGTACATGCTGGGCTTCCATGTCGTGGCACGACCGGGCCGGCCAGGTGTGGCCGGGGTCAGGCGGTGGCGTGTTGCTTGGGGGGACGCGTGCGGCGGTCGGTCGGCGTTTGCGGTTGGCCAAGGGTGGCGTTCACTTGCGGAGGGGCCCGCACGGCGCCCCTGGACTACGACTGAAGCGATGGAGGCACGCGCGGGTTCCGGGGTGATGTTCCGGGCCGTTGTGGCCGGGGCCGTTTGTTGGCGGGGTGGGCGACGGCCCCCCTCCGGCTCCCCCCGCCTTCGCAAGGGGAGGGAAGTGGGGCGCGGCTTTGGGGGCTAGGAGTTCGGGCCGCGTTCCATGGAGATGGGCTGCCAGCGGCGGCGGTCCAGCTTGGGGAGGACGGTGGGGTTGACGCAGGACATGGGCCAGCGGCCGGTGAGCGCCAGGGCGAGTTCCTGGCCGACGCGGCCGAGGCGGGCGGGGTCGAAGCGGGCGCTGGCGGAGGCGGTGTGGGCGGAGAGGATGACGTTTTTCATCTTCAGAAGCGGGTTGTCCTGGCGTGGGGGTTCCTGGACGAGGACGTCCAGGCCCGCGCCGGCGAGCCAGCCTTCGCCGAGGGCCTTGATGAGGGCGGCTTCGTCCACCGTGGCGCCGCGGCCGACGTTCAGGAAGAAGGCGGTTTTCTTCATCATGCGGAAGTGCTTCTCCTTGAGCATCGCCTGGGCTTCCGGGGTGGCCGGGGCGTGCATGGAGACGAAGTCGCAGCCCATGACTTCCTCGAGGGAGACGGGCAGGACGCCGTGTTCGATCATGACCAGCTCCTCGATGAACGGGTCGTAGGCCTTGACGATGAGGCCGAAGGGTTTTGCCCGTTTCGCCACGGCGCGCGCCACGTGCCCGAAGGCAACGAGGCCGAGGGTTTGGCCCATGAGGCGGGGCATTTGCAGCAGGGGGGTGCGGCCTTCGCGCCAGCGGCCGTCGCGGACGAGCTGGTCCTGGCCGATGACGTCGCGGTGGGCGCCGAGGAGGAGCATGAGGCAGTGGTCGGCCACTTCCTCGATGAAGGTGTCAGGGCAGTTGGTGACGGGGATGCCCTTGGCGGTGGCGGCGGAGACATCGACGCTATCGACGCCGACGGAGCCGAGGGTGATGGTTTGGCACTTGGTGAGGCTGTCGATGATTTTCTTGGTGATGGGCATGCCCTTGGCGTAGAGGGCATCACAGTCCTTGGCGACTTCGATGAAGCCGTCCTCGGTCATCGGGCCTTCGACGATTTCGTAGTCGATGCCGGCGAGGTCGAGAGCCTTCTTCTCGTGGTCGTAGGTGACCTTGGCGGTGGTGAAGCTGGCCCCGGCGGGGGTGGCGAT
>JANPIH010000340.1:0-2285 GCA_031424895.1 Rhodospirillales bacterium | reverse complement strand
CCAGCCGCCCATCCGGCCGCGCGCTCAGGCGAAGCTCCTTCACCAGCACTGCGCGCCCCTCCCCATCGGCGCGCGCATCCCGCCAGGTCAGCGCCACATTGCCCAACGTCACCGACTCAATCAGTGGCAGCGCCGCCGCATCGGTCCGCACGCCACGTCCGCCATCCGCCCCCCCCCCCACAATTGCCCGGGAACCGCCAAGCGGCCCCGGCGACCCGGCAGCCCCCCCGCCAGCGCCCGGCGCACGGCCCGCCACTTCGCCCAGCATCCAGTTGCGCCGCCCCTGCGCGTCGGTCTCCAACAGCAGGTCGACATCGCCCGCCACCAGCCGCACCACATGCAGCCGCCGCTCGAACAGCAGCGGCCCCAGCGCCAGCTCCGCATCCAGGCTGCCGATCCGCAGCATGTGCGGCCGGCTGCCCCAGGCGGCATTGGCCAGCGCCACATCGCGCAACCGCAGCGACGGCCGCGGCAACAGCCGCAACGACACCTCCCCCTCGAACACCAGCGCCCGCCCGGTCGCCCGCTCCACCTGGGCGGCCAGCGGCCCCTTGAACCGGCCGAAGTCGAGCATCGCCAGCGTCACCCCGACCACCACGGCCAGCAGCACCACCACGCCCAACCCGCCCAGCAGAAGAATCCTCGGTCGCATGCAAGCCCTCCACCCGGGCACCCCGGGGCGGCGGCAAGCTACTCCCGGCCGCCCCCCCGAACAACGCATGCCCGGCCAAGGTTGCGCCCGCGCCACCACAGGTTACAGTCGCCACAAATCCGGATCGCGCCGAACAGGCGTCACGCCAACAATGCCGCCCAACGAAGCCGTGAGGAGAACGCCCATGGACAGCCAGCCATCCCGTTTCGCCGCCCATGCCGCCACCGGCGCCCCCGCCCCGGTCGCGCGCTTCACCGGCCTCGCCGAATACTATTTCATCGGCGGCAACAACGACCCCACCCAGATCCCCACCGACATGCTGGCAAAAGCCGCCGCCGACGTCATCAAGCGCGACGGCCACCTCATCGCCATCTACAACATGGGCCTCGGCCCGCTTGGCTACCCGCCGCTGCGCCAGTTCGTCGCCGACAAGATGGCCAGCCACCGCGGCGCCACCGCCGACCCCGAGAACATCCTCATCACCACCGGCTCCAACCAGGGCATCGACCTCGTCGTCGCCGCCATGCTCAACCCCGGCGATGTCGTGGTCCTGGAGGAGCACTGCTACGCCTCCTCCATCACCCGCTTCAAGAAGGCCGGCGCCACCATCCTGCCGGTCAAGCTCGACGACGACGGCATCGTCATGGACGACCTCGCCCGCATCCTCGCCGCCCAGAAGGCCGCCGGAAAGCCGGTCAAGATGATCTACACCATCCCCACCATCCAGAACCCCACCGGCTCGATCATGCCGATGGACCGCCGCCTGCGCATGGTCGAACTCGCCCGCGAACACGACGTCCTGATCTTCGAGGACGAATGCTACGCCGACCTCATCTGGGCCGGCGGCGGCCCGGCGGCCATCTACTCGCTCGCCCCCGAACGCACCGTCCACATCGGCAGCTTCTCCAAAACCCTCGCCCCCGCCCTGCGCCTCGGCTACGCCACCGGCGACTGGGACATCATCGGCCGCATGGCCGCCCTGAAGTCCGATGGCGGCACCGGCGCGCTCGACCAGATGGTCACCTGCGAATACTTCACCAAATACTTCGACCAGCACGTCGCAAGCCTCTCCAAAGTGCTGAAGGACAAGCTCGACACCATGATCGAAGCCGTGGAAGCCGAATTCGGCACCCACATGCAACTGTTCAAGCCCAAGGGCGGCATCTTCCTCTGGATGAAACTGCCGGACACCGTCGACGTCCGCAAACTCATCGCGCCGGCCGCCAAAGCCGGCATCGTCTTCAACCCCGGCCCCGAATGGTCCCTCCTCGGCGACGGCGCCAAATCCCACCTGCGCCTGTGCTTTGCCCTGAACAGCAAGGAAAACATCCGCGAAGGCGTGGCCAAGTTCGCGAAAGTCTGCTTCGAGGAAACCGGCATTCCGCCCCGCAGCCGCAACGTCGCCAACGCGGCAGGCTAAGGAAGCAAGGCCTTCTTTTTCTGAAGAAAAAGAAGCAAAAAGACTTCATCCATAAAGCCGGAGAGTCCGTGACTCTCCGGCTACCTCGTAGGGCGGAACGCGAAGCGGTTCCGCCATCCCACCGCCGCACCAAGTCCAACCGCTAGGGGGGGGGGGGGGGGCGGGGGGGGGGGGGGGGCGGCGGGGGGCGGGGGGGGGGCGGGGGGGGGGGGG
>JANPIH010000339.1:0-13462 GCA_031424895.1 Rhodospirillales bacterium | reverse complement strand
TCGCACACCGCGCTCAGACGCAAAATGACCGAACTCCATGTGCCGTCATGCAGGGATGTCGTGTTCATCCCCGCACCGAATCACATCAAGCCGCGTCGGGAAAAGACCCTTCGATTCGCGCCTATGGGGCTCGGCCCCTGGCGGGTCCGGGCAGAGCCCGGCCTTCCCTACCGCGGTGCCGGCATCTCCGTAGGTCCGCCGGCCTCGCGCCAGGCGGTGAAGCCGCCACCGACATGGGCGACGTTATCGAGCCCCATGTCCTGCGCCGTCTTGGCTGCCAGTGCCGAGCGCCAGCCGCTGGCGCAGTAGAACACGAAGCGCTTGTTTTCGGCGAAGACCGGTTTGGCGTAGGGGCTGTCGGGGTCGATCCAGAATTCCAGCATCCCGCGCGGGCAGGAGAAGCTGCCGGGGATGCGCCCTTCGCGCTGGATTTCGCGCGGGTCGCGCAGGTCCACGAACACCACGCCGGCATCGCCCTGCAGCTCGACGGCCTGTTCGACCGCAACCGTGGTGACCTCGGCGTTCGCCTCGGCGAGCAGTGCCTTGTAACCCTTTTTCATCGCCAACCTCCCGCGAACAGGCGGCCATCTCGCGCTGCCACGACGCAGGCGTCAAGCGATGCGGCTGGCAATTGCGCCGCGGCGTGCCTTAGCATCGCCGGCACAACGAGCAGGAGGCTTGAATGAAACGTCGTAGGTTCCTTGCCGCCTCGGCCGCCACCGTGGCGGCCCCCCTCGCGGCACCGTCCGTGAGGGCCCAGCCGGCCAAGGTGATCAAGTTCGCGCCCCAGGCGGACCTGGCCCTTGTCGATCCGCATTTCGCGCCCGCACTGGTAACGCGCAACCACGGCTACCTCGTCTACGACACGCTGTATGGCGTGGACGACGCCGGCCAGCCGAAGCCGCAGATGGCCGCCGGCCACGTGGTGGAAGACAACGGCCTCACCTGGAAGATCACCCTGCGCGATGGGCTGCGCTTCCACGACAACACCCCGGTGCTGGCGCGCGACGTGGTGGCCAGCCTGAAGCGCTGGGCCACGCGCGACGTGTTCGCGATATCCGTCTGGACCCAGGTAGAGGAGATCTCGGCGCCGTCCGACAACGTGGTGCAGTTCCGCCTCAAGCGCCCGTTCCGCCTGCTGGCCGATCTCTTGGGCAAGCCCACGCCGCTGGCCCCCGCGATCATGCCCGAGCGCCTGGCCAGCACCTCGCCGGCGCAGCAGGTGACAGAGGTGATCGGCAGCGGCCCATACCGCTACATCATCGGGGAACGCGTGGCGGGTTCGCGGAATGTGTACGAAAAATTCGCTGGTTATGTGCCGCGGCAGGAACCGGCCGTTGGCACCACCGGCGGCAAGGTGGTGCATGTCGACCGCATCGAATGGCACACCATCCCCGACCCAGCGACGGCGGCCGCGGCACTTCAGGCCGGCGAGATCGACTGGTGGGAACAGCCGACCGCCGACCTGCTGCCCACGCTGCGCCGCCGCCAAGGTGTTTCGGTCGATGTCATCGACACGCTCGGCTACCACGCGGTGATGCGGTTCAACCACCTGCATGCGCCATTCAACAACGCCGCCATCCGCCGCGCGCTGCTGGGCGCGTTCAGCCAGGAGGACATGATGACCGCGGTGGCCGGCGAGGACCGCAAGATGTGGTTCACCGGCGTTGGCTATTTCACGCCCGCCTCGCCGCTGGCCAACAAGGCGGGGCTGGAGGCGCTCACCAGCCCGCGCAACCTGGACCAGGTGAAGAAGAACCTCGCCGCCGCCGGCTACAACGGCGAGCGGTTCAACATGCTGGTGCCCACCGACCTGCCGGCGATCAACGCGATGAGCGAAGTGGCCGGCGACGTGTTCCGCAAGCTGGGCATGAACCTGGACTACGTAACGCTGGACTGGGGTGCGACGGCGCAGCGCCTCAACTCCAAGGCGTCGCTGGCCCAGGGCGGCTGGAACGTGAACTGCAACTATGCCCCGGGCTTCTCGCCGATGTCGCCGGCAGCGCACGGCTTCCTGCGCGGCACAGGGCAGAACGCGCTGTTCGGCTGGCCCGACATGCCGAAGGTGGAGGCGCACCGCACCGCCTGGATCGAATCGACCGATCCGGCCGAGCAGAAGCGCATCTGCGAGGAACTGCAGCTTCAGGCGTTCCAGGACGTGCCCTACATCCCGATGGGCGGCTTCTATTTCGCCAGCGCCTTCCGCAGCAACCTCAGCGGAATGATCAAGGGCGGCATTCCGCTGTTCTACAACGTCAAGAAGGCGTAGCAGCCGGCTTTCCGGCGGCGGACGGATGGTGCCGCCGCCGGAGACATGCTCCGATGCCGGGACTGCGACGGAAGGCCCTGCATGTCCTCGGAAACCATCGCCGCACCGCCCAGTGCGGGCACGCTCGCACGACGGATCGGCGCCCTGGCGGGGCCGACCTTTGCCATCGCGGTCATCCAGTCGGCCGGCCAGCTCGTCGAGACCGTTCTGGCCGCGCGGCAGGGCACGCTCGCGCTGGCAGGCTGGGCACTGGTGCTGCCGTTCGCGCTGCTGATGCAGCAGATGTCCGCCGGTGCCATGGGCGGCGGTGTGGTCTCGGCGATCGCGCGTAGCCTGGGCGCGGGGCGGCGAGAGGATGCTTCGGCGCTGGTGCTGCATGCCGTGATCATCGCGCTGCTGTTTGCAACGGCCTTTGCGGTGTTGCTGGCGGTGTTCCCCTATACCGTGCTGGGCGCGATCGGTGGGAAGGAGGCCGCGGCCGCGGCGGCGGGCTATGCCATGTGGCTGTTCGGCGCCGGCGCGGTGGCAACGTGGCTGACCAACACGCTGGCCAGCGTGCTGCGCGGCGGCGGCAAGCACGCGCTCGCGGCAAAGGTGACCCTGATGGCCGCCATCGCGCAGCCGCCGCTCGCCTGGGCGCTGATGGAGCCGGCAGGGCTCGGACTTCCTGGCTTGGGCATGGCGACCGCGGCGGCGCAGTGGGGTGCCGCGCTGGTGATGATAGCCGTCGTGATGCGCGGCGGCGCGGGGTTCGTGCCGACGTTGCGCGTGGCGCCGCGGCGGGCCTTGTTCAGCCGCATCCTGGCGGTGGGCGCGGTGGCGTGCGTGATGGCGGCCATCGCCAACCTGACGACAATCCTGGTCACCGCGCAGATCGCCCCCCATGGGCCGGCGGCGGTGGCGGCCTATGGCATCTCGGCGCGGCTGGAGTTCCTGATGGTGCCGCTGGCCTTCGGCGTTGGCTCGGCGTTGACGGCACTGGTCGGGCGGGCCGTGGGGGCAGGGGACTGGGCGACCGCCCGGCGCACCGCCTGGGTGGGCGGTGGGGCAGCGTTCGCGGTGTGCGCGGCCTTCGGCACGGCGGTGGGGCTGTTCCCCGGGCCGTTCGCGCGGTTCTTCACGACCGACCCGGAGGTGGTGGCGATCGCCACCCGCGCGCTCGGCTATGTCGGCCTGGCCTTCGGCACGTTTGGGTTGGGGATGGCATTGTATTTCGCCTCGCTCGGCGCAGCGCGGATGGTGTGGCCTGCCATGGCGGGACTGTCGCGGATCACGATCGCGGTGGGCGGCGGCGCGCTGCTGGCCGGCCCGCTGGGCATGGGGCTGGAAGGGCATTTCCTCGCGGTGGCGCTCGGCATCACAGCCTACGGCGTCGTAATGGCCTCGTCCGTCCGGCCTGGGGTGTGGCGGGCCAGATAACTCAAACCATTCCCGGCATCGGCCGACTCACCGAGAACTGCCCCAACACGGGCTTGATCGGATGCTCTGCTGCTGGTTTTGGAAGGAGGGTTCGGTATGCCTGCTGGTTTGAAGGTGACGTGTCAGGATTGCACTGAACTAGTTCAAGTTCGGTGGCGAACACCGCCAGGTGGCGTGCTTCGAGCCTGTGCCACCGTATCAAGGAGGCTGGTGAATTGCTCGCCTGGCATGGGGTAATCGAGTGTTTTTCTGGGGCAGTCGTTGAGGCTGGCGGCCACCGGGTCGAGATCGTCCTGGCTGAGGGCGGCAAGCGACATGCCCTTGGGAATTACTGATGCAGCAGGCCGTTGGTGCCGTCGATCATCGCATACGCGTTGTCTGCATCGGCTGCGAGATGCTGAGAAACCTACTCCCAGACTCCCGATTCAGCCCAACGGCTGACGCGTCGATGCAGATGACGGAACTGCTTAGCGACCGGACCACGGGACCTCCAGACGTTACTGTGTTTGCGGTGCTGGCTGGCCCTGCTAGCCTGCATGGCAACAGACGCCAGAGGGAATGACCATGCGCGCGAATCAGCTCCGCGAGAAGCTCAAGGCCAACCAGCCGACGCTGGGGACGCATATCCTGTCGGTATGGCCGACCTTGGTGGAGCTGGTGGGGACGACAGGGCAATTCGACTATATCGAGTTCACCGCGGAGTATGCGCCGTTCACGATGCATGACCTGGACAATCTCGGGCGGGCGTTCGAGCTGTCCGGAGTGGGGGGGATGATCAAGATTGAGCAGGGCGAATATACCCACCAGGCGATGCGGGCGATCGGGAGCGGGTTCCAGTCGGTGCTGTTCGCCGATATCCGCACGGTGGAGGATGCGCGCGGGGCGGTGATGGCGGTGCGGGCGGAGAGCCCGGGGCGGCGGGGGCTGATGGGCGTTGGGATGCGGCGCGACGTGGGCACCAATCGCGATGTGGGCAACCCGAACTACATTCAGGCGCTGGACGAAGTGGTGGTGGCCATCATGGTCGAGAAGCGGCAGTGCGTAGAGGATTTGGAGAACATCCTGTCGGTGCCTGGGATCGACATGGTGCAGTTTGGTGCGGCCGACTATGCGATGAGCATCGGGCAGCCGCACAATCGCGCGCATGAGGATGTGAAGGCGGCGGAGCGTCGGACGATCGAGATGGCGCTGAAGAAGGGGCTACATCCGCGCATCGAGCTGGCTGACATCTCGATGGCCACGCCGTATCTGGAGATGGGCGTGAAACATTTCTGCATCGGCTGGGATGCAACAATCCTGGCGACATGGTGGCGGGAGAACGGCACGGCGATGCGCAAAACGCTGGCGGCCACGTTTGGGGGATAGGCGCGGGGTCGTGCCTTCATGGCGTGGCCAATCGCGGCGGCGGCTTGGGTTCGAGCGGGGTGGAGACGTTGGTTTCTTGATCGAGGTCGCGCGTGTTCGGACGGGAAGATGCCATCCGGTCCGAACATGGTCGCGCGGCGATCTCAGGGGATCAGGACGGTGCTGCCGGTGGTCTGCCGGGCTTCCAGCGCCGTATGGGCTGCGGCCGCGTCGGCGAGGTTGAACGTTTGGTTGACGCGGATCTGCACGGCGCCGGAGGTGACGACGCCGAACAGGTCACTTGCGCTGGCGACCAGGTCGGCGCGCTTGGAGGTGTAGGTCGCGAGCGTCGGGCGGGTGACGTAGAGGCTGCCTTTCGCGGCCAGCACGCCCAGATCGAAGTTTGCCACGGGGCCGGAGGCGTTGCCGTAGCTGACCATGAGTCCGAGGGGGGCGAGGCAGTCCAGGCTGGTCATGAAGGTGTCGCGGCCGACGCTGTCGTAGACGACGGGGACCATGGCTCCGGCGGTGATGCGCTTGACCTGTGCGGGGAGGTCGGCATGCCCGACGATGGCGTGGGCGGCCCCGTGGGCGAGGGCAAGTTCCGCCTTGGCCTGGGTGGAGACGACGCCGATGACGGTGGCGCCGAGATGCTTCGCCCATTGGCACAGAATGAGGCCGACGCCGCCTGCGGCTGCATGCACGACGATGGTGTCGCCGGGCTTTACCGAATAGGTGCGGCGGAGCAGGTATTGCGCGGTCATGCCCTGCAGCATCATGGCGGCGCCGGTTTTGGTGTCGATCCCGTCGGGCAGGACCACTAGGCGGTCGGCGGCGATGGCGCGTTCGGTGGCATAGGCGCCGATCGGGCCGCCGGCGTAAGCCACGCGATCGCCCGGCTTCACCTCTGTGACGCTGGGGCCGACGGCTGCGACGACGCCGGCTGCCTCCATGCCTGGGGTTGACGGCAGCGGCGCCTTGTAGAGCCCGGTGCGGAAATATACGTCGATGTAGTTCAGGCCGACGGCTTCGTGGCGGACGAGCGCCTCGCCGGGGCCGGGTTCAGGGGTGGGCACGTCTTCCCACCGCATGACCTCAGGTCCGCCATTGGCATGGATGCGAATAGCCTGGGTCATCGGGCTTCCATCATTTTGTCAGACGCGGAATTGCGTCACGCCGTTGCAGGCGAGGCGAAGAGGTCGTTTGGCACGCCGGCTTGTTCGAGCGCCAGGAGGAAGCGCTTGGTCGGCAGGCCATCACCACCAGAGTAGCCGCCAATGCCGGTGGTGGCGACCACGCGGTGGCATGGAATCACGATCGGGATTGGGTTGCGCCCGTTCGCCCCGCCGACCGCGCGGGGACTGCCGCCGGCGGCCCGGGCAATGTCGGCATAGGTGCGCGTCGTGCCCGGGGGAATGTCGCACAGGGCCTGCCAGACCTTCTTTTGGTAGTCGGTGCCTGGCGGTGCCAATGGCAGCGTAAAGCGCGTTCGAGCGCCGTCGAAATAGGCCTGCAACTGCCCCCGCGCTTCGACCAAAAGAGGCGTGCTCGACTGGTTCTCCACCCAACCCCAATCGATGGCAACAATTGCCCCGCCATCCTCCGAAATGGTGAGGTCGCCGACAGGACAGTGGAGGGACAGTTGATGGGGCACAGATCAGCTTCCGACGGCGCATTGGCGAAGCGATGGCACCGGGTCACCGATAATGTCAAGCCGTGTGGAGGGCTGAGGCAGGAACCATCGCGGAAGACTGGGGACCTGCAAGGGTGCACGGCCGGTGCCCGCCTCGGCCAAACCGTCACAGGTATCCATCCGCTATGTCGCGCTGGGCTTGATGGGGCGGAATGGTCTGGCTTGTCCATGCAGCCTGGGACATCGGCACAAACACATAGTTCAGAGTAGCTGCCTATACTCGGTTAATCTGGTGGACTGGTTCGACGAGCGGGTTGAGGAAACTGTGTCAGAGGACCACGGGGGGCACACAGGCGTGGAGTTGATGCTGCGCGTGTCCTTGCATGTCGGCGCGCCTTCGCAGATAGGTTGGCGGACAGGCGGCTATCCATTCAACGACGGTCGTCAGTGGCAATTCGCCCCGTTGTCGACCGACACAAATGTGTGAAACATCCACCGGAGGCCAATGATGGACCAACCCGCACGCTCGGCGGATCCACTGCCATACTACGACGCTCATGTCTTTGTCTGTTGCAACCGGCGGGCGGATGGGCATCCGCGTGGCTCGTGTGCGGCTGCCGGTTCGGAGAAGCTTCGAGATTTCATGAAGTCGCGGGCCAAACAACTTGGACTTGAGAAAATTCGGGTTAATATTGCGGGTTGCCTGGATCGCTGTGAATTGGGGCCATGCATGGTGATATATCCAGAAGGGGTGTGGTATAAAATTACATCAGAATCGGAGGTTAATCAGATACTTGAGAGACATATCCGAGATGGTGAGCGCGTAGACGAGTTAATGATTCTCAATGTTTAAGGAATAATTGACCTAAAACATCGAGATTGCGGAGCAGGAACTGACGATGTCGGCGCAGTACGATACTGTCTTCGCGGTGGCCTCAGGTGCCGGACGGACTGCAGTTGCTGTCATACGTATCACGGGCGCGGCCAGTGGGATTGTACTCGACAGGATGTGCCGCACCCGCCCGCCCCCACGGCGTGCCAGCGTAAGGACATTGTTTGACGATGCGGGCAGCGCATTGGATCAAGCGCTGGTACTTTGGCTGCCCGGGCCCGGCAGTTATACTGGCGAGGATTGTCTGGAGTTGCATGTGCATGGCAGCCGGGCAGTGCTGCGAGACGTCGCGATGGCGTTGACCGATCTTGGCCTACGCCCGGCCGAACCTGGCGAGTTTACGCGACGTGCATTTCTGAATGGACGCATGGACTTGGTCGAAGCCGAGGGGTTGGCCGACCTGGTGGATGCCGAAACCACGGCGCAGCGCCGTCAGGCACTCCGGCAAATGGAAGGTGGTTTGGGGCGGCTTTTAGATGGGTGGGCGCGGACGCTGATGGAATTGCTGGCCCACCAGGAAGTTATGATCGATTTCCCGGACGAGGACTTGCCGGATGACATGGAGGATCACGTTTGCCGACGCGTCCAAACGCTACTCGACGAGATGCGCGGGCACTTGGCTGATGAGGGACGCGGTGAAAGACTTCGCCAGGGCCTTGTCTTTGCTATCCTCGGTGCGCCGAATGCCGGTAAATCGACGCTCCTCAATGCCTTGGCTGACCGTGACATTGCCATAGTCTCCCCAACTCCGGGGACCACCCGGGATGTTCTAGAGGCGCGGGTGGACCTGGGAGGAATTCCCGTCACCTTTCTGGATACAGCAGGAATTCGGCCGACGGACGATGCCATTGAGGCGGAGGGTGTACGCCGAGCACTGAACAGCGTCAGTACGGCCGATGTTCTGATCGTGATCGAATCACTCTGGGAGCCTGCTCCAAGCCCGTTACCAGAGCACTCCCGCCTGATCCGGGTCGTCACGAAGATGGATTTGTCCGATGCCAGAGATGGTTTGGGCCGTGGCGAGGGCGCAGCTTTCATCAGCGCACTCACGGGCCAAGGCATTCCGGACCTGCTGTCAATTCTCACCGTAATGGCGCAAGATCTCACAGGCTCCTTCGGTCCGCCGCCGCTCACGCGCGCTCGCCATCGTGCGGCGCTTCGTGCGGCGGAGGAGAGTTTGCATCGGGCACAGCGTGCCGCCCATCCGGAAATGCGAGCGGAGGATCTACGATTGGCATTACGTGCCTTGGGGAGGATCACCGGCCGTGTGGGCGTCGATGACATTCTTGACTCGATCTTCCGCCAGTTCTGCATTGGGAAATGACCAGTCGTTGAGATGGCAGGGTAGAATTGCATGAGAAGTCGATACGATGTTGTCGTCATTGGAGGAGGTCATGCTGGCTGCGAGGCTGCTTCTGCCTCTGCGCGCCTCGGGGCAGCGACGCTTCTCATCACCCACAAGCGGGCGACCATTGGCGAAATGTCCTGCAACCCGGCTATCGGCGGTATCGGCAAGGGGCATCTCGTTCGTGAGATTGATGCTCTCGACGGGCTGATGGGGCGGGCTGCGGACATGGCGGGGATTCATTTTAAGCTTCTGAACCGGAGCAAGGGACCTGCGGTGCGTGGTCCACGTGCGCAAGCTGATCGCTCACTATACCGCCAGGCCATCCAATCCCTGTTACGGGATCAAGCCAATTTGGAAATTGTGGAGGCGGGGGTTGAGGATATTCTTGTCGATCGTACTGGCGCCGCAGCGGGCGTGACGATGGACATCGGCAGAGAGGTGGGGGCCGGTGCCGTTGTTTTGACCGCCGGCACGTTTCTGCGTGGCCGCATACATATTGGATTGCAGAGCTATCCGGCGGGTCGGGTTGGTGACGCGCCGTCAATTGGATTGGCGAAGCGACTGGAGGCGATGGGGCTACCGCTTGGCCGCCTGAAGACTGGCACTCCACCACGACTGGATGGTCGAACAATAGCATGGGACCGATTGTCCGAGGACCGCGGTGATGCGACTCCTGAGTTCTTCAGCACCTTCACGACGTCGGTATCGAACCGTCAGGTTGCCTGCGGTGTGACATCCACAACGGCCGCCAGCCATGACATTATTCGCGATAACATTCATCTTTCCGCTGTCTACGGTGGTCAAATCGCGGGTCGCGGGCCCAGATATTGTCCTTCAATCGAAGATAAGGTCGTGCGCTTTGCCGACCGCTCCCACCACCAGGTTATTCTTGAGCCAGAGGGGCTGGACAACCACAGCGTCTATCCCAACGGAATCTCAACCAGTCTTCCAGAACCCGTGCAGCGGGCACTGGTCGCGAGCATTCCTGGGTTAGAGAAAGCCGAGATGCTGCGCCCCGGCTATGCCGTGGAGTATGATTATGTTGACCCTCGGTCTCTCACCCGAACACTTGAACTCCGCATTTTTCCTGGCCTTTTCTTAGCCGGTCAAGTCAACGGTACCACGGGCTATGAGGAGGCTGCGGCTCAAGGCGTCATGGCTGGAATTAACGCCGCACTTCGCTGTGCAAATAAGCCGGCTTTTACGTTGGAACGTTCAGATGCCTATATCGGCGTCCTCCTGGATGACCTCGCGACCCAAGGTGTCAGTGAACCTTATAGGATGTTCACGTCCAGGGCCGAATACCGCCTTACTTTGCGGGCAGACAACGCGGATATTCGTCTGACGAGCAAGGGCATCGCTTGCGGGGTCGTAGGTGTGCGTCGAGCAACTGAGTTTCAAGCACACGCGGACGGGCTTCGGGAAGCTGAGTCCCAAGCGCGTCGGCAGACAGTGTCGGCCAGCCAACTCAGGCGCGGTGGACTTGGTCTATCGGCTGACGGAGACCAGCGATCGGTATATGCGTGGTTGGCCAGCCCGCGACTTGCGGAGTTGGACTGCTTGAAGGCATTCCCATGGTTGGGACATTTGTCACCACGCGCCCTGGCCCAGTTGCGAGCGGGTTCGGTATACGAAGGCTATCTGGTGCGGCAGAAACAGGATATTGCATCCTTTTTGCGCGAGGAGGCTGTTCAGATCTTTCCGGGAATGGATTACTTCTCGGTGGGTGGTCTTTCGACCGAAATGAGCGAACGGCTCAGCCAAGCGTGCCCTCCTACGCTGGGTGCCGCGGGTCGGATACCGGGGATTACGCCTGCGGCACTTTCTGCCGTGTTGGCTCACATTCGGAAGCTACAGGTGGCGGAGCGTTTCACGTGAAACACGCGGGTTTGGCGAGGCTCAATGTTTCACGTGAAACGGAGCAGAAGCTCGACGCCTACCTCACACTCATCCTGTCCTGGAACAAGACAATTAATCTCGTCTCTCGGGGTGATGAGCCGCATCTGGTTGAGCGACATCTCCTCGACTCGCTGTCTTTAATTCCGCATCTTCCACCGGCATTCGACCGTGCTATCGACCTGGGTTCTGGTGCCGGCTTCCCAGCTATTCCACTTGCCCTTGCCACGGGCCAGCATTTCGACCTTGTGGAAGCGGACGGCCGCAAGGCGGCATTTCTGCGCGAGGCGGCACGAATCACGGGTGCCAGAGTCGCGGTTCATGCCCAACGTATCGAACACACCCTGCTCCCACCCGCACTCTTGGTAACCGCTAGGGCGTTGGCCCCACTAGCGACTTTGCTTGCCTTGGCAACGCCCCTTCTTTCTATGGATGGCTGCTGTGTCTTTCCAAAGGGCAAAACGGTCGCTGACGAACTGTCGGAAGCCATGCTAGAATGGCATATGCGGATAGAACAGTGGCCGAGCCCATTTCGACCTAGCACCTTCATCCTGCGGCTGAGCGGGATCTCCCGTGTCTGATACTCAGATCGGCATGGGTCGGTCCATCGCGACGGTCCCTTCGCCACCTCGAGTTCTCGCGGTTGTGAATCAGAAGGGGGGGGTGGGAAAGACCACAACCACGATCAATCTCGCCACCGCCCTAGCTGCCTCTGGACAATCCGTCCTGATCGTTGACCTTGATCCCCAAGGGAATGCCTCCACAGGCATCGGTATCGCCCCGGCTCGACGCACTATCGGCACCTATGCCATTCTCTTGGACGGTGCCGCGCCTGAGGCGGCCGCCTTGGCAACATTTGTTCCCAATCTTTCAATCATTCCCGCCGAACAAGATTTGGCAGGAGCTGAGATCGAGTTGGTTAATGCCGATCGGCGCGAGTTTCGACTGCGGGATGCTTTGCTTACTCCATCCTTCTCCCGATTCGACTATGTCCTCATTGACTGCCCACCTAGTCTGGGCTTGCTGACGTTAAACGGACTCGTCGCGGCGCATGCGGTTCTCGTGCCGCTGCAATGCGAGTTTTTCGCTCTGGAGGGCCTGAGCCAGTTGTTGCGCACTATCGAGCGCGTCCGGCAGTCCCTAAACCCTCCTTTGAAGGTGCAGGGCATCGTGCTGACTATGTACGATCGGCGCAACAACCTCTCGGACCTTGTCGCGGCCGATGCTCGCGGATTTTTCGGTGACCAAGTCTACGAGACTGTGATCCCCCGCAATGTTCGGGTATCTGAAGCGCCAAGCCATGGCAAGCCGGTCATTCTCTACGATTACCGCTCTCCCGGCGCGCAGGCATACATACGCCTCGCCCAAGAACTGCTACGCCGGGAACGCACACTGACCGAGGAACAGATATGAGTAAGGATCCAAGCCCGCGACTTGGGCGAGGGCTTGCTGCGCTGCTCGGGGATGTTCCTCGCCCTGCAGCGTCGCCGGTTGCAGACCTGCAAGTCGCTGCCATTCCCATCGAGCATCTGGAACCCAGCTCCTTTCAGCCGCGTGGCGACTTTGATCCAGCAAGTATGGCGGAACTGACGGACTCTATTCGCATTCGGGGCATCCTTCAGCCGCTCCTTGTCCGCCCCCATCCTGAACTGCGCGATCGTTATCAGATCATCGCGGGAGAAAGGCGCTGGCGAGCAGCTCAGCAAGCCGGGCTTCATGTAATCCCCACTTTGGTCCGATCGCTGACCGATGCTGAAGCCATGGCTGCGGCTCTTGTAGAGAACCTGCAACGCCAGGATCTCAATGCCATTGAAGAGGCAGAAGGTTACCAACGCCTGGTCGAGGAGTTCGGGCTGACCCAGGAAAGATTGGCGGAAGCAGTTGGCAAATCCCGTAGTCACGTTGCCAACACCCTGCGCCTCCGCCAACTTCCGAAGTTCGTTCTGGAAGAAGTTCGGAAAGGCACGCTCTCCGCAGGCCATGCTCGTGCCCTGCTGAGCCATCCAGACCCCTCCAAAGCGGCGATGTCCGTGATCTCCCGTGGCCTCAATGTCAGGCAAACCGAGGCACTTGTGCCCGGCAGAACAGTCAAGTCGACCCCCACAGGGGAAGCTCGTGCGGCAAAGGACCCCGAGACAATCTCCCTTGAACGTGATCTGAGCGAAAGACTAGGCCTAAAGATAGACATCGCGTTTGACGGCAAAGGCGGTACAGTACGGATCACCTACCGCACTTTGGATCAACTGGACAGTATTGTTGCGCTGCTGACGCCGAGTGGGTAGTATTTTAAGTCACTTGTCCAGTAGGCATCCTGGATACAGTGCCTGCTCTACCAACCGACCAAATGACTGACCCATGAAGAGAGAAAAGGCCAGGGCTTTGCCGTCGCGACGCGAAGTCGCGCCGTGGAGGACCCACCAAGGGCCAGCGGACCTTGGAACCCCATTCATTTTCAATAAGTTGAGATCAAGGGGCTCGGCCCCTGGCGGGTCTGGGCAGAGCGCAGCTTTATCTTCGGTATAATACCAACCGCCCTAATTCCAAACCGATGCCCAAGGCCTTTTCGTAATTGAAGCGATTCGCTTTGGGTCGGCGATGAGCCAGTTCCAGGCATCGCGACAGGCTTCGAGGATGGCATCGTAGCTGTCCCAGACCACCATG
>JANPIH010000338.1:0-61776 GCA_031424895.1 Rhodospirillales bacterium | reverse complement strand
TGGAGTCACTCCCGAAGTAAGAATCTTCTTTTCCTGAAGAAAAAGAAGCAAAAAGACTTTTATCCATTTGCCTGGGCGTTGCGATCGGGCGCGGTGCGAATGGGTGAAAGTTTTTTGGTTTTTTTTCCAAAAAAGAACGTGCTTCCTTGCTTATAGCTGCTTGAGCAACGCCTCGATCTCCGCCGGCGTGCCGGCATTGGCGCCGGTGGCGTCGGGGGCGATGCGCTTGACCAGGCCCGAGAGCACCTTGCCGGAGCCGAGTTCGACGAAGCTGTCCACGCCGAGGGCGGCCATGGTGAGCATGCATTCGCGCCAGCGGACGGTGGCGGTGACCTGCTGCACCAAAAGGTCGATGATCTCGGCGGGGTCGGTGGCCTTCGCGGCCGAGACGTTGGCGACCACGGGGACGAGGGGGGGCAGGGGCGGGGATTCGCGCAGGGCCTCGGCCATGGCGGCGGCGGCGGGGGCCATCATGGCGCAGTGGAAGGGGGCGGAGACCGGCAGTTTCATCGCGCGGCGCACGCCCTTGGCCTGGGCGATGACGATGGCGCGCTCGACGGCAGCGGTGGCGCCGGAGATGACGACCTGGCCGCCGCCGTTGTCGTTGCCCGGCTCGATCACTTCGATATCGCCGTTGGGGGCGGCGGCGGCCTCGGCGCAGATTTCGAGGGCAAGCGGCATTTCGGCGCCGAGAAGGGCGGCCATGCTGCCGGCGCCAGGGGGCACGGCCTTCTGCATCGCCTGGCCGCGCAGCTTGAGCAGCTTTGCCGCCTGGGCGATGCCGAAGGCGCCGGCGGCCGCGAGCGCGCTGTATTCGCCGAGCGAGTGGCCGGCGACGACGACCGCGCGGTCGGCGAGCTTGAAGCCGCCTTCGTGCTCCAGCACGCGCAACACGGCCAGGGAGTGGGCCATGAGGGCGGGCTGGGCGTTCTCGGTGAGGGTAAGGGTTTCGGGCGGGCCTTCGAACATGATGTGCGAGAGCTTCTGGCCGAGCGTGTCGTCCACTTCCTGGAACACCTCGCGCGCGGCGGCGAAGGCGGCTGCGAGGTCGCGGCCCATGCCTGGGGCCTGACTGCCCTGGCCGGGGAAGATGAAGGCGTGCACCGGCATTGACGTGTCCCTTGGTCTGCCGCCGCGTATCGCTCCGCTGTCACATGGCTGTCAATCGGCGCAGCGCCCGCCCATCCGCAGATTGTTTGCAAGCAGCAATCAGTTCCGTTGGGTGGGCGTCGGCTTCTACGGTGACCTTGGCTTGGTTTCGGGATGGACCGTGGTTGGAGTTGGCTGCACGACCCGCGGGGCGCCGGGCGGCTGAAGAATCAATCGCGCCTCAGGCGGATAGGGAAAATTCGCTCCGGAGATGGCGTCCACCGCAACTCCGATCAAGCCACCAGCGACGACATTCGCGATTGTTGCAGCGCCGAACTCCGATACATGGCGAACCGCGGTGGCTTCGAACCCCTCGCGGTTGCATGTCACGAGGATGTCGTTCTTGTTTTTGTCGATGCGCAGAGTGCCTGGCGTGGGCGAGACGCTTCCGATCATGATGCCATCGCGCTCGAGCTTGCAGGCGGCTCCGGGAGGCTCCGTTATGACGGACAAACTTTGGGTGGAGCCGTGCATGATGGTTGCGCACCCTGGCAACGACAGCAGTGCGACGGCGGCAAGGCGGAGAGAGACCATGATTTTGTTTCCTTCCCCGAGGTCCATGCGCCTCGTTCGAGAATACGATCTTATGCAATTTAGATGTTAACGCAATCAAAATGGAAATAGGGTGTCAGCGCAGATGAAGCTGAGCCCGTGATTGCATCCTGCCCCGATCCGTGTATAAGCCGCCGCTTCCCTGCCGGGGGAGACGGCCTTTCCCGGCTATGCCCGCGCGCCATCCCGGCGTTGACCCAGACCCGGGTCGGGGCAGAGACAATCCAGAGGGAGCGCACATGCCGCTATATGAATGCGTGTTCATCGCACGCAACGACGTGACGCAACAGCAGGTCGAGGCGATTGCCGAGACTGTCTCCAACCAGCTTGACACCGACAATGGGGTGCCCAATGGCACCTCGCTGAAGAAGCAGGAATACTGGGGGCTGCGAGGCCTCGCCTACCGGATCAAGAAGAACCGGAAGGGCCACTACATGCTTCTGGGCATCGATTCCAAGCCGGCCGCCATTACCGAGATGGAGCGGCAGCTGGGGCTGAACGAGGACGTGCTCCGTTTCATGACGATCCGCCTTGAGGCGATCGACGAGGCGCCGAGCGCCATTCTGTCGCGCAAGTCAGACGAGCGCGAGCGTGGCTTCCGCGGGCCGAAGCCCGCCGGGCGCTTCGACAGCGGCCGCAAGCGCGGCTTCGACGACCGCGAGGAATTCCGTGCCCGCGACGAGACGCCGTTCGCCGGCGGCTTCGGCGACCGCGATGGCGGTGGCTTCCGTGGTGCGGTCGAGGAGTAATCGAGCATGTCCGACGATGTGAATCCCGCCGCCCGCCGTGCTGCCGTTGGCGCCCGCCGGCCGTTCTACCGCCGCCGCAAGTCCTGCCCGTTCTCCGGCCCGAACGCGCCGAAGATCGACTACAAGGACGTGCGCCTGCTGAGCCGCTTCCTGTCGGAGCGCGGCAAGATCGTGCCGAGCCGCATCACCGCGGTTTCGGCCAAGAAGCAGCGCGAGCTGGCGCAGGCGATCAAGCGCGCCCGCTTCCTGGCGCTGCTGCCCTACATCGTGGCCTGAGGAGAAACCCGCCATGGCCAATGTGGAACTGATCCTGCTGCAACGTGTCGAGAAACTTGGCCAGATGGGCGAGGTGGTGCGCGTGAAGCCGGGCTATGCCCGCAACTTCCTGCTGCCGCAGAAGAAGGCGATCCGCGCCAACAAGGACAACCTCGCCCGCTTCGAGACCCAGCGCGCCCAGCTGGAGGCGCAGAACATCAAGCGCCGCGAGGAAGCCGAGCGCGTTGCCGAGCGCGTGGTCGGCCTTTCGGTGGTGATCATCCGCCAGGCGGGCGAGAGCGGCAGCCTTTACGGCTCCGTGTCCTCGCGCGACATCGCAGATGGCTGCACCGATGCCGGGCTGTCGATCGGGCGCAACCAGGTTGTGCTGGAGCAACCGATTAAGTTGCTGGGGCTGACGCCGGTGCGCGTGGTGCTGCATCCCGAGGTTTCCATCCCCGTGACCGTCAACGTGGCGCGCAGCCTTGAAGAGGCCGCGAAGCAGGCGCGCGGCGAGGCAATCGCCCGCGATGGCGACGAGGACATGGCCGAGCCGGAGGAGGAGTTCCTCGATCCCTCCGTGGCGCCGCAGCCGAACATCTGAACCGCTCACCCGCCGGTGGCGGGATGGGGAACAATTGAACCGGGTTGCCGCGCAGAGCGGCAGCCCGGTTTTTTTGTCGCTGCGTCCTAATACCAACTCTCGTTAACTTCGACCTATAGAATGAAAGCAAGTTGGGCTCTGCCCAAGCCCGCCTGGTCCGGCGCGCGCCTTCGCGCGACGGGCCAAGCCCCTGGACCTTATCATCTTGAAAGATAACGGGGTTCAAAGGGCCGCCGGCCCCTTGCGGGTCCAGGGCAGAGCCCTGGCCTTGCCTTTGCCCTTGTGACTTTGCACGTTTCGCTCCCCGCTATCCCCGCGATCCACAGGGGCGCGGTGCGGGCGGGTGCGCTATGGTGTGGGGATGAACACGATCGAGTCTTCGGCGCCGTTGCTGGGCCTGTCGCAGCGTTTGCCGCCGACCAACCTGCAGGCGGAGCAGGCGTTGCTGGGTGCGTTGCTGGCCAACAACAAGGCTTATGAACGGGTTAGCGACTTCCTGTTGCCGGAGCATTTCGCCGATCCGGTGCATGGGCGGATCTTCCTGTCCATCGCGCGGCGCGTCGACCAGGGGCAGCTGGCGGACGCGATCACGCTGAAGGCGGAGTTCGAGCATTCCGGGCTGTTGGAGGAGGTGGGGGGCACCGCCTATCTCGCGCAGTTGCTGACGGCGATGGTCGGTATCATCAACGCGGGCGAGTATGGGCGCGCGATCCATGACGCCTGGCTGCGGCGCGAGTTGATCGATGTTGGCGAGACGCTGGTCAACAATGCATTTGGCGCCGACCCGGAACTGAACGGGGAAGGGCAGCTGGAGGCGGCGGAACAGTCGCTGTTCGACCTGGGTGCCAAGGGGGTCAACGACGGCGGGTTCGTGACCTTCGAGCGGTCGCTGGCCGATGCGTTGCGCACCGCGGAGAAGGCGTTTCACAGCGCGGGGGGGGTTTCCGGGCTTACCACGGGATTGCGGGACCTCGACAAGAAGACCGGCGGGATGCATCCGTCCGACCTCATCATCCTGGGCGGCCGGCCGGGCATGGGCAAGTCGGCGCTGGCGACCAAGATCGCCTATAGCGCGGCAAAGGCGGCGCTGGACCAGGCGCGGGCGGCCGGGTCGGACATTGTGCCGAAGACGACCGTGGCGCTGTTCTCGCTGGAAATGAGCGCCGAGCAGCTGGCAACGCGCCTTTTGTCGGAGGAGTCGCGGATATCCGGTGATCGTATCCGGCGCGGCGACATCGGCCAGAAGGATTTCGACCGGTTCGTGGCGGTCAGCCGGGAGATCGGGGCGCTGCCGCTGATGATCGACGACACGCCGGCCATCACCATGTCGGCGATGCGCACCCGGTGCCGGCGGCTGAAGCGGACCAAGGGGCTGTCGCTGATCGTGGTGGACTATCTGCAGCTGATGCGGCCCAGCGCGGGGACGCGCCAGGAGAACCGGGTGCAGGAGATCAGCCAGATCACCCAGGGGCTGAAGGCGCTGGCCAAGGAGCTGGAGGTGCCGGTGCTGGCGCTGTCGCAGCTGAGCCGCCAGGTGGAGAACCGGGAGGACAAGCGGCCGCAGCTGGCGGATTTGCGCGAGTCCGGCTCGATCGAGCAGGATGCCGACGTGGTGATGTTCGTGTACCGCGACGAGTATTACCTGCAGCAGCGGGCGCCGAAGCAGCTGGCGTTCGACAATGACGAGAAGTTCCACTCGGCGGTGGAGAAGTGGCAGCGCGACATGGAGCAGGTGCACAACCGTGCCGAGCTGATCATCGAGAAGCAGCGCCACGGGCCGACCGGCAAGATCGACCTGTTCTTCGAGGGCGAGTTCACGCGCTTTGCCGATATCGACCTGCACCACAACGAAAATGGGCGCTGACCCGGCGCTGGCGCGGCTGGAGATCGACCTTTCGGCGATCGCGGCCAATTGGCGGGCGCTGGGGGTGCTGCATCCGTCGGGGCCGGTGGCGGGGGTGGTGAAGGCCGACGCGTATGGGCTGGGGGCGACGCTTGTGGCGCCGGCGCTGTTTGGCGCGGGGTGCCGGCATTTCTTCACCGCACATCTGACCGAGGCGATCGCCATCCGCCCGCTGGTCGCGGGGGCGATGGTCGCAGTGCTGAACGGGCTGCCGGCGGGGAGCGAGGACGGGTTCGTGGCGCATGGCGTGCTGCCGGTGCTGGGGACGCCGGGCGAGGTGGCGCGCTGGGCGGGGTTGGCTCGGCGGTTGGGACGACGGCTGCCGGCGCTGCTGCATGTGGATACCGGGATGAACCGGCTGGGGCTGCACGCCACGCAGTTCGCCGAACTGGCCGATGATCCGAGGCGCCTGGACGGGATCGATGTGCGTTATGTGATGACGCACCTGGTTTCGAGCGAGACGGCGGACGACCCGTTGAACGAGGTTCAGCGGGAGCGGTTCGCTGCCATTGGCGCGCGGTTGCCTGGGGTGGCGCGCAGCTTCGCCAATTCGTCGGGCATTTTCCTCGGCGCGGGATGGGCGTCGGACCTGGCGCGGCCCGGGGCGGCGCTGTACGGCATCAACCCGACGCCCGGCGTGGCGAACCCGATGCGCGGGGTGGTGCGGCTGAGTGCGCGGGTGCTCGCCCTGCGCGAGGTGCGGGGCGGCGACAGCGTTGGCTACAACAGCGCCTGGGTGGCGGCGCGGGACAGCAGGATCGCCACGGTCGGCGTGGGCTATGCCGATGGTTGGTTACGCAGCCATTCGGGGCATGGCCACGCGGTCTTTGACGGCGCCCCGTTGCCGCTGGTAGGGCGTGTCTCCATGGACCTGACCACCTTCGACGCCACAGACGCCCCGTCGCTGCGAGAGGGCGACATGATCGAGCTGATCGGCCCCGCGCGAACCGTGGATGCGGTGGCGGAGGCGGGTGGGACCAATGGCTACGAGGTCCTGATCGGGCTTGGCCGGCGCTATGGCCGGGTGTACCGGGCGTGAACCGCCTGCTGGACCTGGTGGCCGCCGTCGGGCGGGGGGCGCTGGGCGCCTGCGAGGCGACGGGGCGGGTGATCCTGTTCGCCGTGCTGGGCCTGACGCACATCGTCCGCCCGCCCTTCTATGGCCGCGCCTTCCTGCGGGCACTGGTGGAGATCGGGTTTTTCTCGCTGCCGGTGGTGGCGCTGACGGCGGTGTTCACCGGCATGGTGCTGGCGCTGCAATCCTCGATCGGCCTGTCGCGTTTCTCGGCCGACAGCGCGATCGCCTCGCTGGTTGTGCTGTCGATCACGCGGGAGCTGGGGCCGGTGCTGGGCGGGCTGATGGTCGCGGGAAGGGTGGGGGCGGCGATGGCGGCCGAGATCGGCACCATGCGCGTGACCGACCAGATCGACGCGCTGACGACGCTGTCGACCAATCCGCTGAAATACCTGGTGGCCCCGCGCCTGCTGGCCGGGATGGTGGCGCTGCCGCTGCTGGTGGTGGTGGCCGACATCCTGGGCGTAATGGGCGGTTTCATCATCGCGGTGGCCAAGCTGGGCTTCAACCCGCACACCTACCTGGCCGACACCATGCGCTACCTGGAGGCCGGGGACGTGATCTCGGGGCTGGTGAAGGCGGCGGTGTTCGGGTTCATCATCACGCTGATGGGCTGCTACCACGGCTACCACAGCCGTGGGGGCGCGCAGGGCGTGGGGGCGGCCACCACCGCCGCCGTGGTGACGGCCTCGGTGCTGATCCTGGCGCTGGACTACGTGCTGACCGAGATGTTCTTCACCAAATGAGCGAATCCATCCCCCCTGGGCCGAAAATCCGCCTGCGCGGCGTGACCAAGCGGTTCGGCGACAAGCTGGTGCTGGACGGCATCGACCTCGACGTGGCGCCGCGCACGTCGATGGTGGTGATCGGCGGCTCCGGCTCGGGCAAGTCGGTGCTGCTGAAATGCATCCTGGGGCTGATCGCGCCCGATTCAGGCAGCATCGAGATCGACGGGCAGGACGTTTTGCGCCTACCGCCCAGGGAGCGGGACGCGGCGCGGGCGCGCATCGGCATGCTGTTCCAGAACGGCGCGCTGTTCGACAGCATCACGGTGGCCGACAACGTCGCCTTCGGGCTGCTGGCGCTGAAGAAGGCGACGCGGGCGGAGGCGCGGCAGCGGGCGGAGGAGGTGCTGGCGCAGGTGGGACTTGCCGCCAGCGTCGGCGACCTGTCGCCGGCGGAACTGTCGGGCGGAATGCAGAAGCGGGTGGCGCTGGCCCGCGCGATCGCGGCGGTGCCGGACATCCTGTTCTTCGACGAGCCGACGACGGGGCTCGACCCGATCATGGGGGCGGTGATCGACGGGCTGATCACCGAGCAGGTGCGGCGCATGGGCAGCACGGCGATCGCCATCACCCACGACATGGCCAGCGCGCGGCGCATCGGCGACCGGGCGGCGATGATCCACAAGGGGCGGATCGTCTGGGAAGGGCCGGCGGCCAGCCTGATGGACAGCGGCAACGACATGGTGGACCAGTTCACCCATGGGCGGCGCGAAGGGCCCATTCAGATGGAACTTAGAAGGTAAGGAAGGCGTTCTTTTTTGAAAAAAAGAACCAAAAAACTTTTTTCCATTGCACCGGCTGTTCCCGGGAAAACCCAATGCAATGGAAGGAGTCTTTTTGCTTCTTTTTCTTCAGAAAAAGAAGGACTTCCTGTCTTTCTTCCCGTGTGCCTAACCAGCCGCGTTGATCCGCCGGATGGTGCCGGTGGTGCTGTGGCCGGCCTCGAGCGGGATGAGCGCCACCCGCCCGCCGGCCGCCTGGACGATGCTGGCGCCGACCACCTGGTCGATCGTGTAGTCCGCGCCCTTGATCAGCACGTCGGGCAGGATGGCGCGGATCAGCTGCTCGGGCGTGTCATCCTCGAAGATCACCACGAGATCGGCCGCGGCCATGCGGGCCATCACGGTGGCGCGGGCCGCCTCGGTCTGCACCGGGCGTTCGGGGCCTTTCAGCCGCTTGACGGAAGCATCGCTGTTCAGGCCGACCACCAACCGGTCGCATTGCGCGCGGGCGGCGGCGAGCAGGCGGACATGGCCGGGGTGGATCAGGTCGAAGCAGCCATTGGTGAAGCCCACCTTCTCACCGCGCGCCCGCCAGGCGGCGATTTGGGCCAGGGCATCGTCGAGCTCCATCACCTTGCTGTCGATCGCCAGCACCTCCGCGCGGTGCAGGGCGCCGGCCAGTTCGGCCCGGCTGACGGTGGCGGTGCCCGGCTTGGCGACGGCGAGGCCGGCGGCGACATTGGCCAGGGCGGCGGCATCGGGCATCGTTGCACCGGCGGCGAGCGCCAGGGCGAAGGCCGTTACCAGCGTGTCGCCGGCCCCCGACACGTCGGCAACCGCGACGGCGCGCGTGGGCACATGGCATGGCGCCTGGCCGGTGCGCACCAGCGTGAGACCCTTTTCGGAGCGCTTGACCAGGACTGCCTGCGCGCCGGCCTGCGCCAGCACAGCGGCGCCGGCCTGTGCCGCCCCGGCATCGTCGTCGGCGGCGAGCCCGGTGGCGCGGGTTGCTTCCAGCACGTTGGGGGTGATGACGGTGGCGCCCGCATAGGCCTCGAACCGGGCGCGCTTGGGGTCCACCACCACGGGCTTGCCGGCGGCGCGCGCGGCCTCGATGGCCGCGCGCAGCACAACATCGGTCAGGACGCCCTTTTCGTAGTCGGACAGCACCACGACATCGGCCGTCGGCAGGGCGGCGCGAAAGGCGGAGATCAGCTGCTGCTCGGCGGCGGGCGGCGCGGGGGCGGTATCCTCCTCGTCCAGCCGCAGCAACTGGTGGCCGCCGGACATGAAGCGGGTTTTGACCGTGGTGGCGCGCCCGGCCAGCGGAACCAGCGCGTTGCCGATGCGCCCGGCCAGCGCGGCGGCGACCTCGGCGGCGGCGGCGTCCTCGCCGACCAGCCCGACCAGGATGGCGGTTGCGCCCAGTGCCACGGCATTCTCGGCGACGTTCCCAGCACCCCCCAGGACGCTGCGTCGGGTGCGGGCGCGCAGCACCGGGATCGGCGCCTCGGGCGAAATGCGCCGGACGTCGCCGTGGACGTAGCGGTCCAGCATCACGTCGCCCAGCACCAGCACCGTCAGGCCGGAGAAGGCGGCAAGATGGCGGGCCAGCAGGCGGTCGGTGTCGGGCACTGGGGGCACGCGGCTTGTTCCGGCGGAATGACAGCGCGGATCATAGGCTGCGCGCGGCCACAGCCCAAGCCGCCCGGTCAGCGGCAGGGCGGCGTGGGCTTGGCGGGTTTGGTGGCCGGGGGTTCTCCGGGCGACAGGCCCGCGGTCGCGGCACCTTCGACCGGCTTCCACATCGCGGACCCGTCATTGGCATGGCCAGCGGCGAGCAGGCTGGCGGCGAGCAGGCTGGTGGCGAGCGGGGCATCGGGGCGGATCACCATCGTGCGGATGCCGCCACAGCCGAGGCGGTGCGCCAACGCTTCCAGTTCCGCCACCAGTGCGGCCATCACCGGGTCGGGGTCCAGCAGGTCGATCGCCACGAGGTGTTCGGCCACCAGCACCGCACCGCGCTCCAGGTCCTCGTCGCGCCGCCAGATGAACAAGCCGCATGGCATCGGGCGCGGTGGGCGGCGCACCACCATGATCCCGGACTGCCCGACCCGGCGCGGCCCGGCGACGCGGCGGGCGAAGCGCAGCCATGCGGGCAGGGTCAGGCCCGGCACAGCTTCGCGCAGCAACGGGAACACGGTGCCGGCCTGATCCCGCGGCAGGTCGTCGCAGCATAGGCCTGGCATGGCGATAGCATCCTGGGGCATCGGCCTAAAATGCCGCCGGCCTCCGGGCTTGGCCTTGACCCAGATCAAGGCCAGCAATCGTGCAATGCTAAATAGAGGTTCACGCTACGCGCGCTCCCGTTGTATGGTCCGATTGTATCAGGTCGCCCTGATATACGCGATCTGGAGCGCCCTGACTGTGATGACCCGGCCCCGGCCCCTTGTGATCGACAGCCACCGTGACGCCAGTGTGTGCGTGCATTGCCAGGCGCGGCCATTCAGCGTGTGCAGCGTGATCTCCGACCCGGATCTGGAACAACTGGGGGCGGCCGCGGTCACTGTTTCGGTCCAGCCGGGCCACACCTTCATCACGGAAGGCGATCCGGCCGAACATTTTTTCAACGTCACCGCCGGCACCGCGAAGCTGTTCAAGCTGCTGCCCGATGGCCGCCGGCAAGTAACCGGGTTTGCCGGCGTTGGCTATTTCCTCGGACTGGCCGTCACTTCCGGCTACGCTTTCAGCGCGGAGGCACTGGAGCCGGTGCGGATCTGCCGCTTCAGCCGGACCAAGCTTCGCACTCTGCTCGACGATTTTCCGGCGCTGGAGAAGAAGCTGCTTGAAGTCGCCTCCAACGAGCTGGTGGTGGCGCAGGAGCAGATGCTGCTGCTCGGCCGCAAGACGGCGCGCGAGCGGCTGGCCTCCTTCCTGATCGACCGCGCCGCGCTGTTTCCGCACTGCGTTGGCCGGGTTCCGGCCGGCGCGAAGGAGCAGATCCACCTGCCGATGACGCGCGGCGACATCGCCGACTACCTCGGCCTTACCATCGAGACCGTCAGCCGCACCCTCTCGCGCTTCAAGGCCGAGCGGATGATCGATATCCCCAGCAACAGCGAGATCGTGCTGCTGCAGCACGCGGCGCTGGAGAAGATCGCGACCGGGATGACCTGAGCCGCGGCATTAAGCCGGGTCAGGCGAGCTTTGCCAGCCGCTCCACCCGCGCCGCTGCATCCAACGCCGCGATCGCGCAGCTGGCCATCCGCGCCATCAGGCTGTCTGCCCGGCTGGTGAGGACCATCGGCACCCGGGCGCCCATCACCACGCCACCGGCATCGGCGCCGCCCAGGAAGGTGAGCGTCTTGGCCAGCATGTTGCCGGCCTCCAGGTCCGGCACCAGCAGAATGTCGGCATCGCCCGCCACCTCCGAGGTGATGCCCTTGGTGCGCGCGGCCTCCCGGTTGATCGCGTTGTCGAAGGCCAGCGGCCCTTCGAGCAGGCCGCCCCGGATCTGCCCGCGGTCGGCCATCTTGCACAGCGCGGCGGCATCGATGGTCGACGGCAGCTTGGCCGTGACCGTTTCCACCGCCGACAGGATGGCGACCTTGGGCGTGGCCACGCCGAGCGCCTGGGCCAGTTCGATGGCGTTGGCGACGATGTCGGCCTTGTCCTCCAGGCTGGGCAGGATGTTCACCGCAGCGTCGGTGATCAGCAGCAGCTTGGCATAGGTCGGCACGTCCATCACGAACACGTGCGACAGGCGCCTGGCGGTGCGCAGGCCGGTGTCCTTGGCGACGACGGCCGCCATCAGCTCATCGGTATGCAGGCTGCCCTTCATCAATGCGGCCGCACCGCCCTCGCGCACCAGGGCGACGGCACGCTCGGCACTGGCGTGGCTGTGCGGCGTGTCGACGATGGTCCATGCCGCGAGGTCGAGCCCGGCTTCCTGGGCGACGGCGCGGATGCGGGCCTGCGGCCCGACCAGGACCGGTGCGATCAATCCCGCCTCGGCCGCGCGCACCGCGCCCTCCAGCGAGGCGACGTTGCATGGGTGAACCACCGCCATCGGCAGCGGCGCCAGCCCGGCACACCGCGCCACCAGCGCCGCCAGCTTGGCGTGCCCCGGCTTGACGTCCTCCGGCTTGACGTCCTCCGGCTTGACGTCCTCCGGCTTGACGTCCTCTGGCTTGACGTCCTTTGGCATCAGCGCACCAGGTCCTGCAGCCCGGCGACCACCATGCCGGTGCCGGCGGCGATCATCAGGATGTCGGTGCCGACGCGCATGTAGGTGTGGCCGGCCGGTGGGGCGAGCCGGCGCAGCAAGTCGGGCGGCAGGGGATAGCCGAGCCCGGCCGGCAGGGCGCGCCCCACCTCCCAGCGCCGTACCTGGCCCGGCGGCTGGCAGCCGTTGCCCTTTTTCGCGAGCCCCGGCGGGCAGTTCCCCTGGGCCACCTGCTGGCCGAAATAGACCTGGATGAGGCTGCGGTCGGCGTCGGCGATGCGCGACGACTGGCCGCGGCCATCCTGGCCCCCGCCTCTGCCCTGTTGCTGCGCGTGGCCTTGGCCGCCGCCATGGTCGGCACCGCGGCCACCGCCCTGGCCATGTTTCGGCTCGGCGAGGGCGGCAGCGCTGGCCAACAGGGCCACGGCCACGATGAATGTCGTCAGGAACCGCATGAAATCCTCCTCAACCCCGTGCCGCGATCGCCGCCGCGCGCGCCAGTAGTTTTTCTGCCCGCTGCACCACGGGAACGTCGATCATCCTGCCGTCCAACGCCACCGCGCCGCGCCCTTCGGCCCGGGCCTGGCGGTCGATCTCGATCACACGGTGGGCGTGGGCGATCTCCTCGGCATTGGGCGAGAAGGCCTCGTTCAGCGGGCCGACCTGCACCGGGTTGATGCAGGACGCGCCCTCGAAGCCCAGCGCGCGGGAGCGTTTCGCCATGGAAGCGAAGGCCGCCACGTCGCCGAAGCCGGCCAGCGTTCCGGTCAGGCCCAGCGGCATCACGCCGGCGGCGCGGGCGGCATGCAGCACCATGCCCTTGGCCAGCGAAAGCGCCTCCTCGGTCGGCTCGGCGCCGAGAGCGAGGGCAAAATCCTCCGCGCCGAGGGACATGGCGATGCAACGCCGGCTGGCGCGCGCGATCGCCTCGGCCTGGGGCAGCGCCTCGGGCGTCTCGACCAGGACGTAGAACCACGTGTGGCCCTCGGCCAGGCCAGCCTTGGCCTCGCGCTCGGCCACCAGCTCGTCCAGCAGGCGGATGTGGTCGGGGCCGCGCGCCTTGGTGACGATGATGCCGTCCACGTCCGGCCCAACCGCCGCCTCGATGTCCGGCACGGCGAGCGACAGCGGCGCGTTGATGCGCACCAGCACGTCGTTGCGGCCCCGCCGCACCCGGCGTGCGGCTGAGGCGAGATTGGCGCGCGCCGCGGCTTTCTCCGAGGGCGGCACGCTGTCCTCCAGGTCGAGCTGGATGCAGTCGGCACCACGCAGATGGGCCTTGTCGATGAAGCGGTCGACATGCGCGGGCACGTACATCAGGGAGCGCCAGACGGGGATCGGACGGGGCTGGGTCATGGCGGCATTGGCGGCGGCGCGCCGGGCGCCGTCAAGCGCGGGATGCCCGCGTCAAGCGAATCGTTTCGTTGAAGCGGTTCGTCGGTGCTGGTACGGTCCTGTATCAAACCCCAGGAGATTGCCGGATGTTGCCGTTGATCCCACTTGCCCTCGCCGTCGTGCCGGAACTGCTCAAGGCGATCGCCGGCGACAAGGCGGGCACGGTTGCAAGCCAGGTCGCCGGCATCGTCCAGACCGTGACCGGCACCACCGACCCCATCGAGGCGCAGCGGAAGCTGGCCGAAGACCCCGCCCTGGCCACCACCCTGCGCGTGCGCCTGGCCGAGATCGCGCTGGAGAGCGAGAAGGCCCAGCTGCTTGCCGAGGAACAGCGCCGCCAGGCGGAGCTGGCCCAGATCCAGAAGGCGCTGGAGAACACCCAGGGCGCGCGCAGCTCGCTGGGCGAGCTGGTGCGCGCCGGCAGCCCTATCGCCTGGGGCGCGCCGGTGGTGTCGATCATCGTCACCGTCGGATTCTTCGTGTTCCTGATGGCGCTGATGTGGGGCGGCATCGCCACCGGCGAGAACCAGACCGTCGCCAACATCATCAACATCGCGGTCGGAGCGCTCGCCTCCGCCTTCGCCACGGTGGTGAATTTCTGGCTCGGCTCCTCCCAGGGCTCGCGCAACAAGGACGACGCGGTGGCGCGCGTGCAGGTCGCGGCCATGGAGCTGAGCCGCAGCACGCACGAGCGCGCGGCGGCACCCCCCGCCGCCCCACCCCCTGCCGCGCCGACCAACGGCGATGCATTGTTCGAGCAATGCCTGGCCGTGGTGCTGGACAAGGAGGGCGGCTTCTCCGACCACGCGCAGGATCGCGGCGGACCGACCAACATGGGCATCACCTGGCGGACCTTCGCCGAATGGAAGGGCCTGGCCCCCGACCAGCTCTCCCCGGAAGGTCGGGCGCAGCTGATCACCGACCTCAAGGCCCTGACCCGGCGCGAGGCGGCGGAGATCTACCGCTCCAGCTACTGGCTGCCGATGCGCTGCGGCGACCTGCCGCCGGCCATCGCCCTGATGACTTTCGATTTCGGCGTGAATGCGGGGCCGCGCACCGCCGTCAAGGCCTTGCAGAAGATCGTCGGCGTCACCGATGACGGCTCGCTCGGCCCGATCACGCTGGCGTCCATCCGCGCCCTTTCGCCCGGGCAGTTGCTCGAGGAACTGGCCGAGGCGCGGATCGCGCATTACCGCACGCTGGCCGATTTCGCGACGTTCGGCCAGGGATGGACCACGCGCACCCAGCAGGTGGCGGCCCTGGCGCGCGCGCTGAGGGCGTAAGGCCGAAGAAGCAAGGCCAGGGCTTTATGAGACCAGTAAGGCTGGGCTCCGCCCAGACCCGCCAGGGGCCGAGCCCCTGGACCTCAACACTTTCTTATGGTTGGGGATCCAAGGGCCGCCGGCCCTTGGTGGGTCATCCGTGGCTCGGCTTCGCGCCGCGACGGCAAAGCCCTGGCCTTGCCCGTCCTTGAGGCAGTCATCAGTCCAGCAGTACCGCCACCAGCAATCCCACCGCCAGCACGGCCGCGAGCGGCGGGACGAAGCGTGGCACCGTGAAGCCGTCGGTCGGCGGCCCGTTCCGCTGCACCCGCCACAAGGCGAGGTCCACCAGCACGAAGATCGCCAGGGTGATCACGTTGGCCAGCGCCAGCAGCCGCTCGAACGGCAGGAACAGCGCCATGGCCAGCACCATCGCGCCGGCCAGCACGGTGGCGGCCAATGGCGTGCGGGTGCGCGGATGCACCACCGCCAGCAAGGCGGGCAGCTGCCCCTGCCGCGCCACGCCGAAGATCAGCCGTGCCAGCACCACGATCTGCACCAGCACGCCGTTCGCCACCGCCATCGTGCCGACCACGGCGAACACCGTCGCCCACACGCCCTGGAACAGATCGACCAGCGAGCCGGAGGTGCGCCCGCTCGCCACGGACGCCAGCGACACGGCCAGATAGAGCACCACGCTCGCCGTCAGCGCGCCCAGGATGCCGCGCGGCAGGGTGCGGCCGGGGTCGCGCACTTCCTCGCCCATGTTGGCCAGGCTTTCGAAGCCAATGAAGGCGAAGAAGGCGATGAACGCGCCGGCAGCGACCCCGCTCCATCCCGCCAGGCCGACCGGCACCAGCGTCGCCGGGTCGAACCCGCCGGCACTGGCGAACCCGACCGCCACGGCCACCAGCAGCCCGGCAATCTCCACCACGCCCACCCCCGCGGCCAGCCCCACGCTCTCGCGCACACCCATCGCGGCCACCAGGGTGAACAGCACCACCAGCCCCGCGGTCAGCACCTCCGGCGGCAGGTCGACCAGCACGCGCAGGTATTGCACCGCGCCCGCGGCGATCGAGGCGGTGGCGACCACGATCGACAGCGCCAGCGCCAGCCCGGTGGCGAGCGACAGGCGGCGGGAGCCGAAGCCGTGCCGCACATAGGCCGCCGCGCCCGCTGCCTCCGGGAAGCGCCCGGCCAGTTCGGCGTAGCAGAGCCCGGTGCAGCCCGCGACCACGCCGGCCAGCAGGAAGGCCAGCGGTGCGGCAGTGCCGGCCCGGTCGACCACCGCCCCGATCGCCACGTAGATGCCGGCGCCGACGATCACCGACAGGCCATAGAACATCAGCGGCCACAGCGTCAGCGTGCGCCGCAGCGCATGTTCCGGCGCTTTAGCGGCGCCGGGCATGCGCTATTCCACCCGCTCTGCCAACCAGGGCAGCGCCCACAGCTCCGCGTTGCCGAGCTTCCCGGCCAGGGTCTCCGCCACCGCATCGAACAGCTTCGCGCCCTTGGCCGGGCTTGCCGCCTCGGGGTTGCCGATCACGCCGGAGGCCGCGCGCGCGCCGATTGCCCGCCACATGTAGACGCCGCCGCCCACCACGTCCGACACGTCCGGCGAGGTGTTGACCTTGGCCAGGGCGATGCGGTCCTCGGCGACCAGGTCCGGGCGCACGGCCATCATCATCGCGGTTTCGGCCTCGCAGGCGTGCTGCAGACCTTTCTGCGTCTCCAGGATGGCCGCGATCGCCTCGGCGGCGGCATACCAGTAGGTGAACTGCACGATCGGCACGCCCAGCTTCGGGGTCAGCTCGTCGGCGATCACCCGCAGGCCGTTGTCGTTGCCGCCATGCCCGTTCAGCAGCACGATGCGGCGGAACCCCGCCCGCACCACGGAGCGGCAGATGTCCTCCACCACCGCGCGATAGGTGTCGAAACCCAGCGTTACGGTGCCGCCGAAGCTCATGTGGTGCTCGGAGATGCCGGGCCAGAACATCGGCAGCACCAGCACCGGCCGGCCGCGCTCTGCCATCAGCCGCGCGGTGCGCAGCGCCACCTCCTCGCCCAGCCGCGAATCGACTTCCACCGGCAGGTGCGGGCCGTGCTGCTCGATGGAGCCGAGCGGCAGGATCACCACGGTGTCCTGGCGCGCCATCTCGCGCAGCTGGTCGGCGCGCAGGCGGCGCCATTCGATCTCGGGGCTGCTCATCTCGCGGTCTCCACGTCCGGCAGGATGTCGGCGTTCAGTGCCAGCACCTCGCCCAGCCACAGCGCGTGCAACAGGTGGTCGTCCTTCGGCCGGCCGCTTTCGGGGTGGACCAGCACCGTCAGCCCCATGCGGTTCAGCGCCAGGAACGGCACCAGCGTGGGGAACAGCGCAGGGCCGAACGCAATTTGGTACATCGCGCGCGGATGCGGCCCGACCGGCACGCCATGCCACCGCCCCAGCACCGCGGCGGGGAAGCGCGCACCGATCTGCTCGCGCAGAAGCAGTGCGGGTGCCTGGTCGGCGGGGTCGAAATAGACATGGGCGTGCCAGGCGTGGATGGCGTTGGCGTCGCGCGGCGGGGCCGGAGACATGGGCGGCGATCCTTTCCGTCAGCAGGCGGTGGCCTCTGCCTCGCCCTTCAGCCGGCGATAGCTGCGCGCGCTGAAGGGCAGCATGCCGATATAGACCAGTCCGCCGGCCGCCAGCGCCAGCCACGGATCGGCCACCAGCAGTGCCGCATACAGCCCCACGCCGAGCAGCAGCGGCAGCACGTAGCCGCTGGGCACCTTGAAGTTCTTGAAGCTCCACACCGGCAGCGTGGACACCAGCAACAACGCCGTCCCGATCAGGATCGCCGCCACGAAGGGCGGGAACTGCGACAGCGCGACCAGCCAGTCCCACCCCATCGCCTGCCCTTCCAGCCCCAGGAACAGCGGGAACAGCACCACCCCGGCCCCGGCCGGCGCCGGCACGCCGGTGAAGAAATTGTAGGTGTAGGCAGGGTGCGGCCCGGCATCGAGTGCGGCATTGAACCGCGCCAGGCGCAGCGCCATGCATACCGCGAACATCAGGCAGGGCACGTAGCCGAAGCCGCCCGCCACCTGGAGCGACCACAGGTACAGCACGAAGCCGGGCGCCACCCCGAAGCACACGAAGTCGGCCAGGCTGTCGAACTCCGCCCCGAAGCGCGAGGTGGCCTTCAGCAGCCGTGCCAGCCGCCCGTCCAGCCCGTCGATGCACGCGGCAACGATGATCGCCACCGCCGCCGCCGCGAACCGGCCCTCCAGCGCGAAACGCATCGAGGTCAGCCCCGCGCAGAGCCCGAGCATCGTCAGGATGTTGGGGATCATCCGGTTGAACGACAGCCCCGAAAAGCGCGGCCGGGTGCGTGGGCGCAGCCGGCGCTGGAATTGGCGCATCCGCTCCGCGGTTGAAGGGCGCGGCGCGTTGGAGGGAGGCTGCGGGCCGCTCATGCCGGCCCGTCCAGTGTTGCAACCAGAGTTGCAATCACGGTCTCGCCGCCAATCATCAGCTGGCCCTCGGCCACCAGCGGCTGCACGCCCTCCGGCAGATAGAGGTCGGTGCGGCTGCCGAAGCGGATGATGCCGAAGCGCGCGCCGGTCCGCACCGCGTCGCCCTCGCGCACGTCGCACAGGATGCGCCGGGCGATCAGGCCGGCGATCTGCACCACCGCGATCTCCCGCCCATCGGCCAGGCGGATGGCCAGCGCGTTGCGCTCGTTGTCGGTGCTCGCCTTGTCCACGCTGGCGTTGAGGAACTTGCCGTGGCGATAGGCGATGCGCGTGACGGTGCCGTCGATCGGCACGCGGTTCACGTGCACGTCGAGCACCGACAGGAAGATCGCCACCCGCCAGCGCGGCGCGGCACCGAGGTCCAGCTCCGCGGGTGGCGCGGCCATGGTCACGGAAACCACCCGCCCGTCGGCCGGCGCCACCAGCACGCCGGGCCGGTCGGGCGGCACGCGCTCGGGGTCGCGGAAGAAGTAGAGGCAGAACACCACGAAAGCCGCACCCAGCCAGGCGAGCCAGGGCGCGAAGATCAGCCCCGCGAGCAGCGCCACCGCACCCCCGGCGATGAAGGGGCGGCCCGCCGGGTGCGGCGGCGCGAGGACCATCTGCAGGGAAGCGACGAGCGACATGCGGAACTGGCCTCAGGAAGGGATTGGCCTCAGGAAAACGTACGGGAACCGCGCGGCCCGAGCCGGGGAGGAACACCGCGACACAGGGAAGGCACGCTGGAACTTCCCCAACCGCGTGGTGGAAACGGAGTGCGCTCGTTTATGGATGCTTCACCTCTCCCGGGCAAGATCGGGACGTCGCAAGCCGGGGAGCTGCCATGCCGTTCGATGCGCCGTTCCAACTCGGTCCCTTTCAGGTCGGCCCCGATGGCCGGCTCGCGCTGGCAACCCCCGAGCGGTTGCCGCGATTCTCCATCCTGTGGCGCGGCTGCCGTGTCGAAGCACGTCTCGGCGCGGGTGCGGACGGCGCGGGTGCGGACGGGGCGGGCGCGGACGGGGCGGGCGCGGACGGTGCGGGCGCGGACCGGGCGGGCGCGGACGGGGCGGAGTTGGGCGAGTTGTCGCTCCGGGCCCTGGTCGGCCGCGTTCCCAGCACCGGGCGCGTCACCGGCAGCGGACCCACCCAGCGCGATGCGGTGTTCGCCGCCCTGCGCTCGCTGCCCGCCACCCTGCCGAAAGGCTGGCGGACTGACCTGCTGGCCGACCACCGCGTGACGCTGCTGACGGCGACAAAGGTCGAGATGCCGACCACCATCACCAATCTGCTCACCGACGTGACGCAGTTCCTGCTGGCGCTTGGCCCCTATCTGGACCTGCTGGAGGAACTGGGGGTGGAGCCCCCGGCCGCCGGGAGGGAGGCGGCGCCGGGAATGGTGAACACCTGCCCGGGGTAGATCCGGGCCGGATCGCTGATCAGGTCGCGGTTGGCGGCGAAAATCTCGGTGTAGCGCACGCCCTGGCCATAGACGCGCCGCGCGATGCGCCACAGGTTCTGCCGCGGCTGCACCACCACGCGCTGCATCCCCGCCTCCAGCGCCACCACTGCGGCACGCAGGAAAGGCTGGTCCACCCGCGCGGCCACACGGCCGGCGCGATCCACCTGGTCCAGCCGCAGCCGGTGCTCGCCCTCGGCCACGCGCGCGCCGGGCACCAGCGACCAGCGCCCATCCGCCCCTGCCTCGGCATCGCCCACGTGACCATCATCGATGTACAGGCGCACCACGCTGCCGGGCGGCGCGGTGCCGGCGAAGCGGATCTCCCCGGCCGCGTCGTAGTCCACGATATCGAGGCCCAGCCGTGACCCCCCGCCCTGGCGGACCGGCCCCTGCAGCAGCACCGGCGCGCCCTGCGGCGTCGTCATCACCACCATCGGCGGCGCGGGCGCGGCCAGGGCGGCAGGAGCCGAGGCGGTCGCGGCAGGAGCTGATGCGGTCGCGGCGGGCGCCGGCGCAGGACGCGCGGCCACCACCGCCTGAACCGTTCCCACTCCGGCCACCTCGCGGCCGGCATTGTCCAGCATCGCCACGGTGATCTCATGCGCGCCCGGCGGCAGCGGCGCCGCATCGGCCAGCACCCATTGCCCCTGTGCGTCGGCGCGCGTGCGCCCGATCTCCCGCCCATCCGCACGCAGGATCACCATCGCCCCGGGCGCGGCCCGCCCCGCCATCACGGTGCTGCCTTGCGGGCTGACGCGCACGATGTCGAAGCGGGGTGGCTCTGGTGCCACGGCGGGTGCCGGGGGCGCTGGAGCAGGGTTGACCGTCCGGGGCGGCGTCGCGGGGGCGGCGGCAACCACTGGCGGCGGTGGGGCGGGAGGAGCGGCAATGGCGGGTGGTGTCGCGGGGGGCGGGGGTGCCACCGCCACGGGCGCCGGCGGGGGTGGTGGCGCAACGGACACCGGCGCCGGTGTCGCCGCGCTGCCAGGCGCAATTCCCGCCGTCGGAGGCACCATAGCCGGGGCGGGTGCCGAAATGGGGGGGGCGGAGACAATCGGCGCTGGGACCGATGAAGCAGGCGCGGCTGGAGGAGCCGCCGCCGGGGCCTGAGCCAAGGACGCAGGCGGGGACGACACCGGCGCGGGTGGTGCCGGCTCGCGAAACCCCAGCCACAGCCCGAGTCCCAGCGCGGTGACCCCGGCTACCCCCAGCGCCACGCCCCGCACCGCACTGCCACGGCCTGGATCCGAGGGGCGGGCCGAGCGATCCGGCGAGCGTGCGGCCATGGCGAGCGTCTCCGTGGGTCGGGTGGCGCGCGGGCCCTCAAGCCTGCCTCGTCGCCCTGCGCACCGCGTAACACGGCGCGGCCCGTCTGATCGCCGCAAATCTAGGCAGAGCCGAGTGAGGCCGCAATGTCCCAGCAATATTGTTGTCATCGATCGATCGCATATGATTGCCGCGATCCGCCATACGACGGGGCTTTACAGCCGCACCCACGGGCACCTAAGTCGGAACAACACCGGCCACGCCGAGCCCGCCCGCAGCCATACCCGACTTCCAGTCCCGGAGACGACGATGGCGACCCGACCGAAGCATGCCGCCACCGCCCCCCGCGCTGGCAGTCCGCGCGCCGGCATTCCGCAGAAGCCCGGCCTATGGCTGCCGATGCGCGTCTGGGACGGGCCGATCCGGCTGTTCCACTGGGCGCTGGTGGTTCTGCTCGCCCTCAGCTGGGCCAGCGTCGAGTTTCTCAACAACATGCGCGTGCACATGCTGTCCGGGCAGGCCATTCTGGCGCTGCTGCTATTCCGCCTGGTATGGGGCATCGTCGGCAGCGAGACGGCGCGGTTCAGCCATTTCCTCGGCAACCCGTTTGCCGCCATCACCCATCTGCGCCATCTCCACCGCCGCGAACCCGATACCGAGGTGGGCCACAACGCCGCCGGCGGATGGATGGTGCTGGTGATGCTGGCGGTGCTGCTGGCACAAGTCGGGACCGGCTTGGTGGCCAACAACGAGGAGAGCTTCGTCGAGGGCCCGCTGTCCCGCCTGGTTGGCAGCGAATGGGGCGCCTGGGCGCTGAAGCAGCATTACCGCCTGTTCACCGTCATCCAGGTGGTGGTGGCGCTGCATATCATGGCCATCCTGACCTATGCGTTGCTCAAGCGGCACAACCTGGTGCGGCCGATGATCACCGGCAAGAAGCGCCTGCCGGCCGCTACGCCGCAGCCGCGCATGCGCAGCCCCTGGCTGGCGCTGGCCATCCTGGCTGGGTGCGGGCTGGCGGTCTGGCTGGCAATGACCCGGCTTTGAACATGCGAACGGCCGGGCGCGGATGCACCCGGCCGTCGAGTGGCGATGGGCCCTTTGGCGAGCGGCCCTTTGGCGCGCCCTATTGCGGCGCGCGGTAGGGGCGGTGGCAGGCGCCGCACTGCGCCGTGGTGCTGGCGAACGCCGCGGCCGTTGCCGCCTTGTCGTTGGCCTTCAGCGCGGCCACGAGCTTGTCCGCCTCGCGGGCTAGGATGCCGGCATTGGCGTCGAAATCCGACTTGTTCTGCCAGATCGCGGCGAGGGCGCGGGTTTTCTGCCCGCTCTCGGGGCCGCTGCCGGCGGGGAACAGGGCGGGCATGCGCTTGGCGAAGGCGCTGATCTCCTCGGCCCTGCCGGCCACGGCGGTGAGGTCGGCGCCGGCGTCCATCGCCTTCTTCACTTCGCCGGTCGCGGCGCCGATGGCCTTGAAGCCGGCCTGGCGCTGGGCAATCACCTCGGCCGCGCCCTGGGCCCAGGCTGTCCCGGCGAGGCCCGCAGCAATCCCGGCCAGCAGCGTGGCCGTCATAATCGTACGTTTCATCGCTCGAAAACTTCCCCGTATGAGTGGTCGCTCCTAAGCGACGCCAGACGGAAGCATTTCGGCGGGCTATCGGGCAAATTATTTTTTCGAAACGGCTCTCGCGCCGTCCCACGCCGCCGTCTGGCATCACGTTCACGCGCCAATGCCGCACGCCGACCATGACCACCGTTACCCCTGGCCACCGGCCGGACAGAGCCGTCATCACCCGCCAGGCGGGCACCGCGGCCCGCAGGAGAAGCACATGCCGAACATCACCTCCGTTGCCGTGTTCTGCGGCTCCAACCTCGGCGTATCCCCCGCCTTCCGGGACGCCGCCGAGGCGCTGGGCCTCGGGATCGCGCGAGCCGGGTGGACATTGGTTTATGGCGGCGGCCGGCTCGGGCTGATGGGCGTGGTGGCCGATGCCGCACTCGCCGCCAGCGGCCGGGTAGTGGGCGTGATCCCGCAGTTCCTGCAGCGCCGAGAGGTGGTCCACGAGGGCATCGGCCAGTTGCTCGTCACCGACAGCATGCATTCCCGCAAGACCGGCATGTTCGAGCGCGCCGACGCTTTCGTCACGCTGCCCGGCGGCCTCGGCACGCTCGACGAGACGATCGAGATCATCACCTGGCGCCAGCTCGGCCTGCACGACAAGCCGATCCTGCTGTGTGACGTCATGGGCTCCTCCGCCCCGCTCGTTGCGGCGATCGAGGCTGCGATCGCGCTCGGATTCGCCCGCGCCGAGGTGCGGCATCTGTTCGAGGTGCACGAGGGGGTCGCCGCCGTGCTCGACCGGCTGGCCACGTTGCCGGCGCGGCCGGGCGGGGCGGCCGAACGCCTCTGACTCCCGTCGCGCGCATTGCGCCTTTCTGCCGGCTTGCCGCCGGAGCGCTTCGCGTCTATACGCGCCTCGGCCGGAGTGTAGCTCAGCCTGGTAGAGCACTGTGTTCGGGACGCAGGGGCCGGAGGTTCGAATCCTCTCACTCCGACCATCACCCGCTAGGCCACCTCGAGCCGACCTAGCGCCGTGCGCGCGCCGCCCAGAACATCAGGGCGCGTGCCGGCCAGGCCCAGGCGACCCCCGCCACCAGGAAATACACCGCCTGCACCGTCCAGTGCAGCCGCAGCACATGGTCGGCCAGCGCCACCGCCGTGCCGACATAGGCGGTGAAGCCGACAAGGAAGGCCAGGACGGCGAGCGGGATACGGGACATGGCGTGGATGTGGCGGCGAATTTGCCGCAGCGCAACACCGGGCTATACAAGCCGCTCGTCGCACGGCCGGAAGGGAGCACACCGCGCATGGACCTCAAGGACCACATCCGCGGCATCCCGGATTTCCCGAAGCCAGGCATCCTGTTCTACGACATCTCCACCCTGCTGCGCGACGCCGATGCCTGGCAGGTGGCAATGGGTCGCCTTGCCCGTGTGGTTCGCACCTGGCAGCCCGACCTTGTCGCCGGCATCGAATCGCGCGGCTTCCTGATGGCGGCGCCGCTGGCACTGAAGCTCGGCTGTGGCTTTGTCATGCTGCGCAAGCGCGGCAAGCTGCCGGGCAAGGTCATCGGCCTCGACTACGGCCTGGAATACGGCACCGACCGCATCGAGATTCAGGAGGACGCAGTGCATCGCGGCCAGCGCGTGGTGGTGGTGGATGACCTGCTGGCCACCGGCGGCACGCTGACCGCCGGCATCCGCCTGCTGCGCGGCGTGGGCGCCGAAGTGCCGGGGGCGGCCGCGTTGATCGAACTCACTTTCCTGGGTGGCCGCGCGAAGCTCGACGTGCCGTTCGAGGCACTGGTCGCCTACGACTCCTGACCGCACCGGCCTCACCGGCGACGCAACATTTGAAGCAGCCCCGGCTTGCCGCTACGAAGGGGGGGCGTGCCCGCCAGACTGCCGCTCCCGCCAGACTGCCGCTCCCGGAGGACGCCATAATGTCTGACGCCGGACCGATGCCGTCATCGGCCCTGCCCCGTCGCGCTGCCCTGGCGCTGCTGGCGGGCAGCGCTGTCGTGTGGCCGGCACGGGCCCAGGCGGTGCTGTCCGATGCCCCGGCCCTGCTCGTCGCCGGCCCCGAGGGCGGGCGCCTGGCGGGCTGGGGCGCCATGCTTGCCACCGCCCTGCTTCCGGCGTTGCCGGCCGGCACCCGCCTGCAGCTGACGCAAGTCGGCGGCGAGGATGGCGTGACCGGCGCCAACCAGTTCACCACCCGCGTGGCGCCCGACGGCAACACCCTGCTGCTGACCCCCGCGGATGCAGCGCTGGCCTGGATGGTGGGCGATCCGCGCGCCCGGTTCGATGCGGCGAAGTGGGTCGGCGTGCTGGCGGCCACCACGCCCTGTGTCGTGTGCGGGCGCGCACCGGCGCCGGGGGGGCGGCTGCGCGTCGGCATGGCGGGCCCCGTCGGCCCCGACCTCGCAGCCCTGCTCGGGCTGGAATTGTCCGGCTACGCAGCCGCGCCGGTGTTCGGCGTGCTGGACCAGGACGCGGCCGCCCAGGCGCTGGCGTCGCGCGCCGTGGATGCGGTGCTGCTGCGCGGCGCCCGCATCGCGGCCAATCTCGGCCCGCTGGCCCAGCTTGGCGTCGCCCCGCTGTTCACGCTGGGCGGGCCGGGCGGCGAGGGGCGGGACACCTTCCTGCCGGCAGTGCCGACCTTGCCGGAGTTCGCCGCGGCCCACCGCGCCGCGCCGGGGGCCGGCCTGCTCGCAGCGTGGCGCGGGGTGGCCGCCGTGGCGCAGACCGAGTGTGCCCTGGTGCTGCCGCAACTGACGCCGGCCGCCCTCGTCGCCCTGTGGCGCCAGGCGGCAACCCAGGCCGCCGCCGCGCCCGACCTGGTCGACCCCACCGGCCGCACCCGCATCACCGCCGGCCCCCAGGCCCATGACGTGGCCCATGCGCTGGCGCCCGACGTGCCGGCGCTGACTGCCCTGCGCGCCTGGCTGGCGGAGCGGCTGAACTGGAAGCCGGTTTAAGCCGCGAAGGTCGTCCGGAACTCTTCGAAGCTGCGCGGGATGCGTTTCAGCCCCTCCACCACCTTGCGCCGCGTGCGCTCGTCGTCGCCGGGCAGGAAGTCGATCGACACCGCATCCGAGATGCCGCCGAACCGGTCGGCCACTGCGTCAACCAGCTTGTCGTAGGTGGCGCGCACCGCGAACAGGTCCAGCACATCATCGGGCACCATCGCCGCCATCTCGGTCCACTGGCCCTTGCGGCTGGCGTCGTGCAGCTTCACGCCGAGATCGGACAGGCCGTGGATGTCGAACACCCCGCGATAGGCCGGGGTGGAGCCGTAGAACGCCACCCGGTAGCGCAGCTTCTCCGCGGCGCGATCGACGGCGGCCTTGTCCGGCCCGGTGGCGATGAATCCGCCGCCTGTCACCTCGAAGGTCGCGAAGCTCTTGCCCGCCTTTGCCAGCTCCCCGGCGAGCAGCGGGCGCACCACGTCGGTCACGTATTTGCGCGTTGCGAAGCCATGCAGCCGCACCCCGTCGCACAGCCGCGCCGCGGTTTTCTGCATCTCCGGCCCCACGGCGGCGATCATCACCGGCACCATCGGCAGCTTCGCAGGCTTGGGCGAGAACTCCGGCGTCATCAGCGTGAAGTTGTAGAACTTGCCCTGGAAGTTCAGCTTCTCGCCGGTCTCCCAGGTGCGCCAGATCGCCCGCAGCGCCTGGACATACTCGCCCATGCGCGGCGCCGGATGTTCCCAGCGCACGTCGAAGCGGCGCTCGTTGTGCGCCCGCACCTGGGTGCCGAGGCCGAGGATGAAGCGGCCGCGCGAATGCAGGTTCAGGTCCCAGCCGAGGTTGGCGGTGATCATCGGGCTGCGCGGAAACGAAATCGCGACCGACGTCGCCAGCTGCACCCGCTCGGTGGCCAGCGCCGCGATGCCCAGCGGAATGAACGGGTCGTGCGCCAGTTCGGGGCAGGTCAGCCCGTCCATGCCGTCGGCTTCGGCTTGTGCCGCCAGGGGGCCGATCGCCCGCCAGTCGGCATAGGGCACTCCAGCGGTGACACGCATCCCGTTTCCCCTTCAATTTGCCCGGATGCCACCATGCCGGAGGGGTCGCGCGCAACCCTGGGCGCAACCTTGGGCGCAACCCTGACCTGGCCGCGCCACGCCTTGCCGCGAACGGACCTCCCCCGCACCCTTCCGCGATGCCCTCCGCCCCGATCACCCGCCGCCCGCATCTCGACGCCGGCGCCATTGTTCTGCTGGTCTTCCTCACCTCGCTCTGGGGCCTGCAGCAGGTTTCGGTGAAGGTGGCGGTCGCAGACGGCCTGGCCCCGGGGCTCCAGGCGGCGCTGCGCTCGCTCGGCGCAGCGTTGTGCGTGATGGCGTGGATCGCCTGGCGCGAGGGGCGGGCGGGGCTGGCCGCCCTGGTCGCCCGCCCCGCGCTGCTTCCTGGCCTCGCCGTTGCGGTGCTGTTCGCGCTGGAGTTCCTCGCCCTGTTTCCCGGCTTGCACCTCACCACCGCCACGCGCGGGGTGGTGTTCCTCTATTCCGCGCCGTTCTTCGTGGCGCTGGGCGCGCATCTGCTCATCCCCGGCGAGCGCCTGCGCCCAATCCAGGCCGCCGGCCTCCTGTTGGCCTTCGCCGGCATGGCCGCGGCCTTCGCCGAGGGGCTGCTGGCCGGCGGCGGCTCGATCGAGGGCGACCTGCTGTGCCTGCTTGGCGGCGCGCTCTGGGCCTCGACCACGCTGTGCGTGCGGGTGTCCAAGCCGCTCTCGGCAGCACCCCCGGCCACATTGCTCTGGTTGCAGCTGGCGGGCTCGATCCCGATCCTGTTCGCGGTGTCGTTCCTGTGGGGCGAAATCACGCCCTGGCCAGAGATCGGGGCGATGGGCTGGCTCGCGCTGTTCTACCAGACGGTGATCATCGCCTTCGCCAGCTACCTCGCCTGGTTCCGCCTGATCCTGACCTATCCGGCCGCGCGCATCGCCGGCTTCACCTTCCTCGCGCCGTTGTTCGGCATCGTGGCAGGCTGGGCGCTGCTCGGCGAGGCCCTGTCCTGGGGCCTGCTGGCCGGCGTGGTGGCGATCGGCTTCGGCATGCGGATGATCAACACGCGGCACGAAGCGCGCTAGGGTCGCCGGATCGACAGGGGAACCCCGCCATGGACGACATGCCCATCCTCACCCGCCGCCGCATCGAGGCCGAGTTCGCCCGCGGCATCTACGAGGAGATGAAGGCCGAGCTGGGCGAGGACAGCGCCCGGCGCATCCTCAGCAACGCCATCGTCAAACTTGCCCGCGCCTCGGCCGCCGGCTTCGCCCAGCGCGCGCCGGACGGGGCGCCGAGCCTGGACCATTTCCGCGCCATCCAGTCTCTCTGGACCGCCCAGGACGCGCTGCGCACCGAAGTGGTGAAATCGACGGAGACGGAGTTCCACTTCAACGTGGTCCGCTGCCGTTATTCGGAGATGTATCGGGAGATGGGCATGGCCGAACTGGGCGCCATCCTGTCCTGCGACCGCGATGGCGCGTTCTGCGAGGGCTACGACCCGAAGCTGAAGCTGGAACGCACCCAAACCCTGATGGGCGGCGCCAGCCACTGCGATTTCCGCTACCGCCGCGAACCCTGACGGCGGGCAGGAAGCCGGGTCGCCCCCGCTTCCACCTGCAACCGCCGCCTCAGCAGCGATAGCCCTTGGCGATATCCGAGGAGGTGTAGCGGCAGCCGGCGGGGCGCGACTGCGCCTCGGCGGAACCGGCGGTCACCACCGGCACAACCAGGGCGGCGCCGAAAAACAGGGCGAGGGCGAGGGCAATCTTCTTCACGGCAGGGTCCTTCGGTCGTTGCGCGCACAAGCCAACGGCCTGCGCATGCATGACAATGCCACCGATCCGCGACCGGAAAAAGACACCCCCTCCGCCGCCGCCGAGATTGACGGATCGCGATCGCTACGCGGGACCAAGGCTTCCGGGACCCGCGCCCTGCCGCTACGCTCGGCCCATCCGTTGCGCCGAGGTGACCATGCCCGCCCCCCAGCCCGCCGACCTGCTGCTCGCCGGCGGCTCGGTCATGACCATGGACGCCACGCGCCGCGTCATCGAGGACGGGGCGGTGGCCATCGCCGGCCAGCGCATCCTCGCCGTCGGCCCCCGTGCGGACGTGATGGCGGCCCACCCGGCCCGCGAGGTGATCGACACACACCACCACGCCATCCTCCCGGGCCTGATCGACGGCCACGCCCATGCCGGCCACGGCCTGGTCAAGACCCTCGGCAGCGGCGACAGCGCGGCCTGGAGCGAGGCCTGCCGCATCATCTACACCACCGCCTCCACGCCCGAGTTCTGGTTCGCCGAAGCCCGCCTGGCGGCACTTGAACGGCTGATGTTCGGCGTCACCACCGGCGTCTCGCTGCTCGGCGGCGGCGATTCGATCAGCCGGGTGGACGAGCCCCGGCACGGCATCGCCCATTGTCGCGGCGTGGCCGAGGTGGGCATCCGCGCCATCGTCGCCGTCGGCCCCACCCGCCCCCCGCACCCGCGCCCCTATGCCAGCTGGGACGGCGGGGTGCGGCGAGACTATCCGGTCGGCTTCGAGCAGCAGCTGGAGACCATCCAGGCGCTGATCGAAACCTGCCATGGCCGGGACAACATCCAGGTCGCCACGCTGATGCCGGTCTACCGCGAGGAAATCCACGACCCAGAGAACGTCGCCACCATCGAACGCCAGGGCCGCCTCGTCCGCGATCTCGGCAAACGGCACGGCACCCTGTTCCACCAGGATGGCCACCGCAGCGGCAGCATCGAGATGGCCGATCGCATGTTCGGCCTGCTCGGCCCGGACGCCTCGCTGTCCCATTCCACCGACCTCACCGAGGCGGACATCGACACCCTCGCCCGCACCGGCGCCGCCATCGTCCACAACCCCTCCGCCATCGCCTCCGTGCGCGGCTACTGCCCGGTCCCCACCCTGCTCGACCGCGGCATCACCGTGGCCCTCGGCTCCGACGGCACCGCGCCCGACCGCTCCACCGACATGTTCCGCCATATGTTCCAGTGCATCCGCCTGCACCAGCGCGAACACCGCGACGAGCGGCTGATGCCCCCCGGCAAGGTGCTGGAGATGGCCACCATCGACGCCGCCCGCGCCTTGCGCCTCGACCACGAGATCGGCAGCCTGGAGCCGCGCAAGCGCGCCGACCTCATCACCATCGACCTGCGCAAGCCCCACCTCGCCCCGCGCAACATGCCGATCTGGCGGCTGGTCTGCTTCGCCAACGGCCAGGATGTCGACACGGTCATCATCGACGGCGCCGTCAAGATGCGCGCCCGCCAGGTGGCCCATGTCGACATGGCCGAAATCCTCGACCAGGCCCAGGCCGAGACGGACGCCATGCTCGACCGTGCCAACCTGCGCCACGTCCTGGCCGAACCCCCTGGCATCTGGGGCAAGGCCCGGCGATGACGCGGGATGCCGCTGCGTGATCGAACTCTGGATCCCCATCACCGCCACGGCCGCGCTGTTGCAGACCTGGCGCACCGCCCTGCAACAGCGCCTGCGCGGCCAGCTTTCGGTCAACGCCGCCGGCTTCGTGCGCTACGTCTATGCGCTGCCGGTCGGGCTGTTGTTCGTGGCGCTGGGCTACGGGCTCACCGGCGAACCGCTGCCCACGCCCACGCCGCGCTTCCTGCTCTCCTGTGCCGCCGCCGGCCTGTTGCAGATCATCGGCACCACCCTGCTGATCATGGCGTTCGGCTACCGCAACTTCGCCGTCGGCACCGCCTATGCCAAGACCGAGGCGGTGCAGGGCGCCATCGTCGCCTGGATCATCCTGGGCGAGGCGCTCACCCCGTTCGCCATCGTCGGCATCCTGGTCGGCGTGTCGGGCGTGCTTGTCCTGTCATGGGGCGGCAAGGGACTGGCTCCCCGCGACATCCTGTCCGCCACCTTCCAGCCCGCCGCGCTGTGCGGCCTCGGCGCCGGCTTCGTCTTTGCCTTCACCGCCATTTTCATCAAGGACGCCAACCAGGCGCTGCCGGGCGACATCATCATCATCAAGGCGGTGTTCGGCCTGCTGGTGACCAATCTGATGCAAACGGCGATGCAGGGCAGCTACCTGCTCTGGCGCGAGCCCGACCAGTTCCGCGCCGCCTTCCGCACCTGGCGCTCCTCCGCCTGGGTCGGCGCGCTCTCGGCCTGCGGCTCGGCCTGCTGGTTCAGCGCCTTCGCGCTCGCCCCCGTCGCCCTGGTGCGGGCACTCGGCCAGATCGAGATGGTGTTCACCCTGCTGTTCAGCCGCTTCTACCTGCACGAGAAGCTGCGTCGCGCCGATGTGCAGGGTCTCGTCCTGGTGGTCGTCGGCGTGGTGCTGGTGCTGCTCGGCAGATAGGCTAGTCTCTCGGCAAACGAAGGGGAAACGACGATGACCGAACCGGTGCTGGTGGAGATCCACAAGGGCTACCGCGTTGTGCAGATCAACCGGCCCGACCGGCTGAACGCACTCGACCGCGCCACCCATGTGGTGCTGATGCAGAAGCTGCTCGAGGCCGAGGCCGACGATTCCTGCCGCGCCCTCATCCTCACCGGCATCGGCCGCGGCTTCTGCGCCGGGGCGGACCTCTCCGGGCGCAACCAGGCGCCGGAGCCCGAGCCCGAAGGCGGCCCCAAGCGCGACTCCGGCAGCTCCATCGAGGAAACCTGGAACCCGCTCGCCCGCAAGCTCGCCGTCATGCGCATGCCGGTCATCGCCGCCGTGAACGGCATCGCCGCCGGCGCCGGCAGTTCGATCGCACTGGGCTGCGACATCACCATCGCCGCCCGCAGCGCCTATTTCCTCCAGGCCTTCACCCGCATCGGCCTGGTGCCCGATTGCGGCGGAACCTGGTTCCTGCCCAACCTCGTCGGCCCCGCGCGTGCGCGCGGGATGGTGATGCTGGCGGAGCCTCTGCCTGCCGAGAAGGCGCACGAATGGGGCCTGATCTGGAACGTGTTCGACGACGACAAGTTGATGGAGGAGGCCCACAAGATGGCCGCCAAGCTTGCCACCATGCCCACCAAGGCGATCCTGATGTCCCGCCGCGCCCTGGCCGCCGCCACCGCCGGCAACAGCCTCAACGAACAGCTCGACCTCGAGCGCGACCTCCAGGGCATGGCCAGCCGCACCGAAGACCACAAGGAAGGCGTCACCGCCTTCCTCGAAAAGCGCCCGGCCCAATTCAAGGGTCGCTGATGTCCCGATCGCGGCATCCTGCCCCCTTTCCAATACCCGCCTGCGGGACATCAGCCCTTTGTGTCCAGTGGCCTGCTGATCCGCTACGTCCGTCCGAAGCTGGACGGACTGCGCGGGCAGGACACTGATGCCCCCTCCCACCGACCCGCAGGCGCTGGCGAAAGCCTGCGCCGCGGCGATGTGGGCGGAAGACACCGCCAGTCAGGGCCTCGGCATGGAACTGCAAGCCGTCGGCCCCGGCACCGCCCGCATGGCAATGACAGTGCGCGCCGACATGGTGAACGGCCACGCCATGTGCCACGGCGGCTTCATCTTCACCCTGGCCGATTCCGCCTTCGCCTTCGCCTGCAACAGCCGCAACGCCAAATGCGTCGCCGCCGGCGGCAATATCAACTTCCTCCGCCCCGCCCGCCTCGGCGACCGCCTGCTGGCAACCGCCGAAGAACGCCACCTCGCCGGCCGCTCCGGCCTCTACGACATCCGCGTCACCGACCAAACCGGCCAAGTGATCGCCGAACTGCGCGGCCAATCCAGGGCGATTGGTGAAACGTTTTTCAAGTAGTATTACAAAAAGGCCAGGGCTTTGCCCTGGACCCACCAAAGGCCGGCGGCCTTTGGAAACCCATTCATAAAGATGATGAGGTCCAGGGGCTCGGCCCGTCGCGCGAAGGCGCGCGGCGGACCAGGCGGGTCTGGGCAGAGCCCAGCCTTACTGATTGCTGTTATAGGTACCGCCTAGTTCAAAAATATCTTCCCCGGATTCAATATCCCCTTTGGATCCAGGCTCGCCTTCACGCTGCGCATCACTGCCAGCGCCGCTTCGCCCACCTCGGCTTCCAGGAACTCGCGCTTGCCGATCCCTACCCCGTGTTCGCCGCTGCACGAGCCGCCGAGCGCCAATGCGCGGGCGACGATCTTCTTGTCCAGCTCCCACGCCCGGTCGAGCCCGCCGGGTTCGGGCGGCACCAGGATGACGGTGTGGAAATTGCCGTCGCCGACATGCCCGACGATGGGGGCGACCAAGCCCGAGGCGCGGATATCCTCCTGCGCACCGAGGATCGCTTCGGCCAGTCGGGAGATCGGCACGATGGCGTCGGTGGCGATGCCCTGGTGGCCGGGCTTCAATGAAAGCGCCGCCCAGTAGGCATCGTGCCGGGCGCGCCACAGCCGCGTGCGCTCGGCGGGGTCGGTCGCCCACTGGAAACCATCGGCGCCGAAGCCCTCGGCGATCTCTTCGGCCTGCGTCGCCTGTTCCTGCACGGAGGCGGCGGTGCCGTGGAACTCGAAGAACAGGGTGGGGGCGGGCTTCAGGCCCTCAAGCTTGGAATAGCTGATGCAGGCGGACATCTGCACGTCGTCGAGCAACTCGATCCGCGCGACCGGGATGCCGGCCTGCATCGTGGCGATGACGGCCTCGACCGCGCTGGACAGGTCGGGGAATTGGCAGATCGCGGCACTGCTGGCCTCCGGAATGCCGTGCAGGCGAAGCTGGATCTCGGTGATAACGCCGAGCGTGCCCTCGCTGCCGATGAAAAGCCGCGTCAGGTCATAGCCGGCGGCGGATTTGCGCACCCGCCCGCCGGTGCGGATCACCCGCCCGTCGGCCAGCACAACCGTAAGGCCGAGCACGTTCTCGCGGATGGTGCCATAGCGCACCGCGGCGGTGCCCGACGCCCGCGTGGCGCACATGCCGCCGAGCGACGCATCGGCGCCGGGATCGACCGGAAAGAACAAGCCCTGGTCGCGCAGGTGCACGTTCAGGCTGCGGTGTGTCACGCCGGCCTGCACCCGGCAATCCATGTCCGGCGCGTTCACCTCCAGCACGGCGTTCATCCGCGACAGGTCGACGCTGATGCCGCCGCGCACCGGGGTGACGTGGCCTTCAAGCGACGTGCCGGTGCCGAACGGCACCACCGGAACCGCATGCGCATGGCACAGCGCCAGCAGCTTCGACACCTCCTCGGTCGTCTCCACGAACGCGACGGCGTCAGGCAGAACAGGCGGCTGCGTGTCCTGGCCGTGCGCGTGCTGGTCGCGCAGCCCGGCATGGGTGGTGATGCGCTCGCCGAGGAACGCGCTGGCGGCTTCGATGACCGTGTCGACCGGTCGGGACATCTTGCGTCTCCGGTGGCAGGAAGGCTTGCAGCTTTGGCGCGCGGCACGCAGCGTGGCAAGCATGCAGGAAGGGAATCGACCAATGCTGGATCCGAAGGGCCGCGTGGCCATGGTAAGCGGTGCGTCGCGCGGCATAGGCCGGCGGATCACGGAGCGCCTGCTCGCGGCCGGCTGGCAGGTAAGTGCCGGCGTGCGCACCCCGTCAAGCATGCCCGCGACGGAAGGGCTCATGGCACACCGCTACTCCGCCGAGAGTGCCGCGGACGCCAAGGCCTGGGCGGCGGCCACGATGGCGCGGTTGGGCCGCATCGACGCGCTGGTCAACGCCGCCGGCATCTCCCGCGCCTCCCCACTCGACGACGACGACGAGACGGCGATCGACGCGATGTGGGACGTGAACGTGAAGGGCCCGCTGCGCGCCATCCGCGCCGCCCTGCCGCATCTGCGCGCCAGCGGCACCGGGCGGGTGCTGAACATCGCCTCGCTGTCGGGCAAGCGCGTCACCAACGCCAATTTCGGCTATGCAATGAGCAAGTTCGCCCTGATCGCGCTGACCCAGGCGGTCCGGCGGGAGGGCTGGGACCACGGCATCCGCGCGACCTCCCTGTGTCCCGGCTTCGTGGCCACCGACATGACCGCGCACGTGTCAAACGTGCCGGCGGCGACAATGACCGATGCCGCCGACATCGCCGCACTGGCCGAAATCCTGCTGGCGCTGCCGAACAACGCGACAGTGGGCGAACTTCTGGTGAACTGGAAGCTGGAGCCGATGCTGTAACGCGCGCGCCGAAGTTGACGGTTCCTTAACCACCCGCCGCCACCCTGCGCCGCATGTTTGGATGGACCCGGCGCGCGGCGGAGCGAACGGGCGTGGCCCCTCCCCAGGCGGCGGCGGCGCTTCCGGTCGTGCATGACATGGCCCATGTGCAGGTGCTCGGCCTGCTGGTGGCGGACACCTATCGCTGGAAGCGCGACTGGGCGCTCTGGCGCGTCCGCTTCGCCTACAGCAACGACACCCCCGGTCTGTCCTTCCGCGAAGTCGCGTCCTTCGTCCGCGAAGCCGCCGCGGCGCATTGCCAGCATCGCTGCGACTGCGCCGAGATCGTGCTTTACCTGGCGCAGGTCGACGATCTCAAGACGGTGTTCGCCACCTATGGCGCAATCCCGCATGGCATCGGCCAGATCTCCGCCATCCAGGGGCGCGACGCCTACCTCCAGGCCGTCGCCCTCGCCGCCGAACTGGCCGGGCTCGCCCGCACGCCCGACCGGGCGTCCGAAGACGAGGCCATGGGCCTGCCAGACCTCGCCTGGCACGTCGAAGGCTACGGCATGGGCCGCGTCGCCACCACCGAACTGCGCGGCCGGCGGATCGTGGTGCGGCTCGGCGTCCTGTCCGGGCAGGAATTCTGGGTCGTGGACGTGAACGACCGCCCAGCCTGCGCCAGGTTCCGCGCACGGCTGGATGCCGTAAGCAAAATGGGCGTCGCGGCGGCGCTCAAGGCGTATGAAATGCGGTCAAGATGAGGAAAGAAAGCAGTTCTTTTTTGAAAAAAAGAACCAAAAAACTTTTCATTCTTTTGCGTCCGATTAAACAGATTGCAAATGAATAAAAGTCTTTTTGCTTCTTTTTCTTCAGAAAAAGAAGATTCTTTTTATCCCTTCTCCCCAAACCGATACACCCGCCAAGCGTTGTCATGGAACAACCCTCGCTGTTCCTCGGCCGTAAAGCTGGCGATAGCGTGCGCAAAGCCGTCAAGGTTGTCGGCGTAGCTTAGCGCCCGCCGCCCGACCGGGTAGTCGGTGCCGAACATCGCCCGCGCAGGGCCGAAGGCATCGATGCAGGTCAGCACCGCGACGCGCAGCCCGGCGGGGGATTTGTCGGGGGCATAGGCGCCGAAATTGCTGACCTTGATCGCGATGTTCGGCTGCGCGGCCATCAGGGCCAGGCCCTCGCGCCAGCGTCCGAGCCCGGCTTCGTCACGGTCGACGGGCGAGGCACAGTGGTTCACCACAATCTGCAGGTCCGGCATGTCGCGGGCGAGGCGGGCGACGTCGTCGCTCTGGTAGGGGTTCATCAGCACCTCGAGCAGCAGGCCGGCGTGGGCCAGGGCAGCGATGCCGCGGCGGGTGGCGGGGCGATCGAGAATCCCGGCATCGGTCCAGCGCTTGGCCGGGTCGGGGTGCCAGCGGATGGTTTCGCGCACGCCGACCACCGGCCCGGCCGCGCGATGGGCGGCGATCTGCATCTCCACGTCCGGCGCATCGAGCTGGACGAAGGCTACGAGGCGGGCGGCGACGCCGCGCGGGCGCGGGAGGGACATCAGCCAGCGCGTCTCCTCCACCGGATCGCGGGCACGGTCCCACGCGGCTTCCACATGCACGGAGCCGGCGAAATCGGTGGCGCCGACATCGGCGAGAAACTGCTCCGGCAGGTAGTCATGGCGCAGGAAGTCGAGGTTGCCCAGCGATGCCATCGCCGGGTCGCGGCCCTCGATCCAGGGATGGCAGCCGAGCGACAGGTCCCAAAGATGGTGGTGCGCGTCGATCACCGGGCCGGCGTAGAGGTCCGTCATGAAGGCTTTCCATCCACTGCTCACGATTGACCGGCCTGCGAGCCGGGCCTAGCGTTTCGGTCACCAATCCACGGGAGAAGCGGAACAATGGCAACCAAGGTCGCGAAAATCTGGGCGTCGGGCAAGGCCGTCGTCAATGCCTGGCTGGCGATTCCTTCCGGCTTTTCGGCCGAGGTGATGGCGCAGGCCGGGTTCGACAGCGTGACCGTGGACATGCAGCACGGCGCGCAGGATTTCCTCTCGATGCTGCAATGCTTCCAGGCGATGCAGGCCCACCCGGTAACGCCGATGGTGCGCGTGCCGTGGAACGAGCCCGGCATCATCGGCAAGGTGCTGGACGCCGGCGCCATGGGCGTGATCTGCCCGATGATCAACACCAAGAAGGAGGCCGAGGCCTTCGTCCAATACTGCAAGTATCCGCCGCTCGGCACCCGTTCCAACGGCGCCTTCCGCGCCGGCATGTATGGCGAAGGCTCCGCCTACCAGCTGACCGCCAACACCGAGACGCTGTGCATCCCGATGATCGAGACCAAGACGGCGATCAAGAACATCGATGCCATCCTCGACGTCGAGGGTGTCGCCGGCATCTATGTCGGACCGTCCGACCTCGGCCTGTCCTACGGCTTGCCCCCGAAGCTCGATCGCGACGAGCCGGAGATCCTCAAGGCCTACGACAAGATCCTGAAAGCCTGCCAGTCGCGCGGCATCTACGCCGGCATCCACACCGGCGGCTCCGCCGACGCCGCCCGCTGCATCGCCCGCGGCTTCCGGCTGACGACGCTGATGAACGACAGCGGCATGATGGCCAGCTTCGCCAAAACCTGCATCGCCGAGACGCGCAAGGCGAGCAAGGGCATGGCATAAGTCAAGGCAAGCGATTCCAGGGGGCCGAGCCCCCTGGACCCTCATGACGTAAGTCAGATGCCAAAAACACCTACAATTCGTAGGTAGGATAAGCGAAGCGCCATCCGACTCTTCGCGCCGACACCGGCCAACGCGAACAGCTCCCATTGGGCAAACTTGACCGGCGGAGGCCATCCTCCAGACCATCACAGCGGCTCAAATCACGACACCGCCGGGTAGCGGTCAGCCCCTGATCTTAAGTAAAGGGGTCTGGGGCCGCCGGCCCCAGTCTTCCCTCTAGAGTCTTTCCCTTCCTCCGGAGCACCCAAATGGCCCCCCCCGTCGTCATCCGCCTGAACGACCAGGACTCTGTGGTCATCGCCCGCTCCACCCTGTTGCCGGGCACCGACGTCGCCCCTGGCGTCGCCGCCAGCCAGCGCATTCCCGCCGGCCACAAGGTCGCCGTGAAGGCCGTCGCCCAGGGCCAGCCGGTGCGGCGTTATGGCCAGATCATCGGCTTCGCGACGGCGGATATCTCCCCCGGCCAGCATGTCCACGTCCACAACATCGGCATGGGCGATTTCTCGCGCGACTACGCCCATGGCGTCGACGCCCGCCCGACCGACTACTTCAACGCGCCCGCCACCTTCATGGGCATCCGCCGTCCCGATGGCCGCGTGGCGACGCGCAACTACATCGGCATCCTCACCAGCGTGAACTGCTCGGCCCACGTCGCCGACATGGTGTCGATGGCCTTCCGAAAGGACCCCATCAGCGGCCGCAACCCGCTGGCCGACTACCCCAACGTCGATGGCGTCGTGGCCCTCACCCACAAGACCGGCTGCGGCATGGCCGCCGGCGAACCCCTCGCCCTGCTGCGCCGCACCCTCGGCGGCTATGCCCGCCACCCCAACTTCGCCGCGGTGATCGTGCTGGGCCTCGGCTGCGAGGTGAACCAGCTCTCCGGCCTCCTCCAGGAACAGAAACTCGCCGGCCGCCTGCGCGGCATGGACATCCAGGAGATGGGCGGCACCCGCAAAACCGTCGAAGCCGGCATCGCCTTCGTGCGCGAGGTTTTGGCCGACGCCAACAACGTGAAGCGTGAGCCGGTGCCGGTCGGCGAACTCACCATCGCCCTGCAATGCGGCGGGTCCGATGGCTATTCCGGCGTCTCCGCCAACCCGGCACTGGGCGTGGCCAGCGACATCCTGATCCGCCACGGCGGCAGCGTCATCCTGTCCGAAACCCCCGAGACCTACGGCGCCGAACACCTCCTCACCCGCCGCGCCCCCGATCGCGAAGTCGGCGAGAAGCTCGTCGGCCTGATGCGCTGGTGGGAAGACTACACCGCCCGCAACGGCGCCGAGATGGACGCCAACCCCTCCCCCGGCAACAAGGCCGGCGGCCTGACCACCATCCTGGAGAAATCCCTCGGCGCCATGGCCAAGGCCGGCAGCACCAACCTGGTCGAGGTGGTGAACTACGCCGAATGGCCGACCAAAAAGGGCTTCATCTTCATGGACACGCCCGGCTACGACCCGGTCGCCGCCACCGGCCAGGTCGCCGGCGGCGCCAACCTCGTCGCCTTCACCACCGGCCGCGGCAGCGTGTTCGGCTGCAAGCCCGCCCCCTCCCAGAAACTCGCCACCAACACCGCCATGTTCCGCCGCATGGAAGAAGACATGGACATCAACTGCGGCACCATCCTCGACGGCGACGAAACCATCGCCGAATGCGGCCAGAACATCTTCGACCTCTTCCTGCGCACAGCCTCCGGCGAGCCGACCAAGAGCGAACTGTTCGACTTCGGCGCCGCCGAGTTCGCACCCTGGGTACTCGGGGCGACGATGTAGTCATACCACGCCCTGGAACTCTCGACCCATAAAAGCAGGCAAGGCCAGGGCTCTGCCGTCGCGACGCGAAGTCGCGCCGCGGAGGACCCGCAAAGGGCCGGCGGCCCTTTGATCCCCATTAATTTTCTATGAAGTAAGGTCCAGGGGCTTGGCCCCTGGCGGGTCTGGGCAGAGCCCATACTTCACACGCCTCGCAGATTTTTTTCTTGTCATCCGACCATGTTCGGTGTAAATTCCTGTTGTGCCGATTTCATCCCAGCCCCGGGCCACCGCCCACGCCGACCTCCACGTTGCCCTCCGGGGCGACGCCGAAGCCGCGCGCGCGCATTTTGGCGCCGGGCTGGCGGTCCTGATCCTCGCTCTGCTCGTCCGCCTTTTCGGCCGGACCGAAGCGGCCTGGATCCTTTCCCTCGAAGACATGGACGATCCCGCGCCCATACCGCGCGTCCCCCATCCCCACACCATATTCATGCCCGCCATCGGCCGTGCCCCACACGCCGCCTGCATCGAGGCTGGGCTCGTCCCCGACTGGATTCTCCCCGGAATCCGCAACCGCGGCATGTGCCCTGCCGCCCTCCCCGCACGACCGCGCCGTCGTGCCCGCCCTGTGCGCGCACCGCCCACCGGCCGCCTCCTGTCCCGCGCCGTGCTGAAACCACCTCCCTCGGGAGGGAGCCGACCTGCGACCAATTTAGTTACGAATACAGATCATATACATGGCAAGCGGGATTGGAAGTTACCAGCGCTCCACCCACGGCCGCACCTCCACCTCCCAGCTCCAGGCGGAACGGTGCTGCTGCATGACATGCCAGTAGGTCTCGGCGATGGCATCGGGCGCGAGCTGGGTGTCGCCCTCGGTGCCGGCGCCGATGCCGCCGTCGATGACGAAGTGCGCCACATGCACCCCCTGTGGGGCCAGCTCCCGCGCCAGCGATTGCGCCAGCCCGCGCAGGGCGAACTTGCCGAGGGCAAAGCTGGATGAATTCGCAAACCCCTTCACCCCGGCGGTCGCACCCGTCAGCAGGATGGCGCCGCGCCCGGCCGGCAGCATGCGGCGCGCGGCCTGCTGCGCGACAAGGAAGGCACCGAAGGCGGATATTTCCATCGCACGGCGAACCGCCTCCGGGTCAAGCCCGACGATCGGGCCGCGCACCCGCGCCGAGGCGTTGTAGACCACGACGTCAGGCGCGCCATGCCGGGCCTCGACCTCGGCGAACAGCGCGGCGACGGCGTCGGGGCTGGCGGCGTCGCAGGCATGGGTGGAGCAGCCGGTTTCCGTGGCCAACGCCACGAGCTTGTCCACAGTGCGCGCGGCAACGGCGACGGCCAGGCCGTTGCGGGCAAAAAGGCGGGCAAGGGAGGAGGACAGGCCTGGTCCGGTGCCGACGATCAGGGCCGTCCGATATGGCATCGACATCTGCTGCCCCTCGCGCGCGTTCGCTTGTATAGTGTGGGCAACACAGCGGAAAGGCCAGCACCATGTCACAGACAGTCGCGCCGCGGATCGACATCGTCTCCGATGTCATCTGCCCCTGGTGCTACATCGGCAAGCGCCAGCTGGAGCGCGCCCTCGCCTTGCTGGAACCCCAGGGGCTGCGCTTCGACGTCGCGTGGCATCCCTTCCAGCTCAACCCGGACATGCCGCGCGAGGGGGCGGACCGGATGCAGTACCGCATCGCCAAGTTCGGCTCGCTGGAGAAGTCGCAACAGCTCGACGCACGCATCACCGAGACGGCGACCGGCGTCGGGCTGGAATTCCACCTCGACCGGCTGACGCGCACGCCGAACACGCTGGATGCCCACCGCGCCATCTGGCTCGCCGGCCAGCACGGCGTGCAGGATGCGGCGATGGAGGCGCTGTTCCGCCTGTATTTCGTCGAAGGCGGCGACCTCGGCGACCGCGCCCTGCTGACCGAAACGGCCGCCGCCGCCGGGCTCGACCGTGCGGCGCTGGCCGCGATGTTCGAAGGCGATGACGGGCTGGACATCGTGCAGCGTGGCGATGAGTCCGCCCGGCGCGGCGGGATCTCGGGCGTGCCGAGCTTCCTGATGGGCGGCTACCTGCTGTTCTCCGGCGCCCTGCCGGCGGAGCAGATGGCCGAGGCCTTCGCCCATGCCTGGAAGGTGCTGAACGCGCAAGCCGCTTGACCCGCCCCCCCGCTCCGGCGCCACGATACCGCACAGGACAGCAGGGAGGCTCGGATGAAGCGGCGCACATTCCTCAAGGCGACGGCCCTTACGGCAACGGCCGCGGCGGCGGCCCTGACAGCCCCGGCGATCGGCCAGGGCAACGCGAAGGTGCTGAAGGTGGCGCCCGAGGCGAACCTGGCCAGCATCGACCCGGTCTGGACCACCGCCACCGTCGCCAACGTGCACGGCTACATGGTCTACGACACGCTGTTCGGCTCCGACACGGCGCTGAACCCGCATCCGCAGATGGCCTCCGGCCACACGCTGTCGGACGATCGGCGCACCTACACCATCACGCTGCGCGACGGCCTGGCCTTCCACGACGGCGAGCGCGTGCGCGCGCAGGATTGCATCGCCTCGATCAACCGCTGGTCCAAGCGCTCCTCCTGGGGCCAGGCGCTGGGCGCGGTGATGGACGAGATGAAGGTAATCGACGACCGCAGCTTCACCCTCCACCTCAAGAAGCCCTTCGCCCATACGCTCCCGGCGCTGGGCCAGGGCTATTGCTTCGTCATGCCCGAGCGCGTGGCGCAGACCGACCCGTTCCGCCAGATCACCGAAACCACCGGCTCCGGCCCCTACATCTTCAAGCGCGACGAATGGGTCTCCGGCGCGCGCGCGGTGTGGGTCAAGAACGAGAAATACATCCCGCGCGACGGCGCACCGAACATGTTCTCGGGCGGCAAGCGCGTCTTCGTCGACCGCGTCGAGCACATCGTCATGCCCGACGGCGCCACCGCGTCCGCCGCCCTGCAATCGGGCGAGATCGACTGGGTCCACGTGCCGACCATCGACCTCGTGCCGATGCTCGGCCGCAGCCCGGGCGTGCGAACCTTCGTGAACGACCCGTTCGGCTGGATCGGCGTCATCCGCCCGAACTTCCTGCACCCGCCCTTCAACAACCGCGCCCTGCTGCGCGCCATCCTGCCGGCGATCGACCAGCAGGAGTTCCTCGATGCGGTGATCGGCGACCAGAAGGAACTGGGCCGCGTCCCCGTCGGCTTCTTCACCGAAGGCGGGCCGATGGCGAACAAGGCGGGGCTGGAGGTGATGACCGGCAAGCGCGACCTCGCCCTGGCCCGCAGGCTGGTGGTCGAGAGCGGCTACAAGGGCGAGCGCGTGGTGCTGATGTCGCCGTCGGACCAGCCGGCGATCGCGCAGATGACCCAGGTGGTGCGCGACGTGTTCGTGAAGGTCGGGCTGAACGTCGAGTTCGTCTCAATGGACTGGTCGACGCTGGTGGCCCGCCGCGCCAGCCGCGAGCCGCCGGACAAGGGCGGCTGGAACGCCTTCTGCACCTCCTGGGGCGGCATGTCGGTGATCGACCCGGGCGGGCATTTCCCGATCCGCGGCAACGGCAACGGCGCCTGGTTCGGCTGGCCGGAAGACCCGAAAATGGAGGAACTCCGCAACGCCTGGCTCGATTCCCCCGACCGCGCGGCACAGCAGAAAATCTGCGAGGACCTGCAAGCCTACGCCTTCCAGCAAGTGCCGGTCATCCCGACCGGGCAATGGTTCTACCCCATGGCCGCCCGCACCAACATCGCCGACATCGTGCGCGGCCCGTTCGCGCTCCACTGGAACCTGCGCAAGGGTTGATTCCCCTATGCTGGAGCAATTCCGACCGGATGGACTCATCCGGTCGGAAGACTATCTGTATCTATCTTCTATAAAACCAGAACTGGTCGACATCGGATCATAGAACAAGAGCAAGACTGGGCTCTGCCCAGACCCGCCAGGGGCCAAGCCCCTGGACCTTACCTTTATAAAAATAATGGGGATCAAAGAGCCGCTGGCTCTTTGATCCCCACTGCGGCGCGACGGGATAGCCCTGACCTGGCCTGCTCTCATGGCTCAAGAATTTCAGAGCTGGTTACCAATGGTATTGAGGTCCAGGGGCTCGGCCCCTGGCGGGCCTGGGCAGAGCCCAGCCTTCCTTGCCGTCGCCCTCGGAAGCGCCCCCCTACTCGTCCCGCCGCAGCACCACCGTGGCGCGGGCGTCGCTCAGCGGGGCGGCGAGCAGGGTTTCCAGGGCCGGATAGTCGCCCGGCTGCACCACGTCCCGGGCCACCACCAGGTGCCGGCGCACATGCAGCGTTTGCCCTTCGCGGCGATAGGTCGCAGTGTAGCGGCCGGCGCTGGTCTCGACCGCAATATCGCCCGGCAGCCCCACGACCGACAGGCCCGGCGCGAACGCGAACCTGGTGTCCCACACATGCTCCCCCACATCGGCGAGCATCGGCGTCTCGCGCGTGCCGGTCGGCGCCAGCTTGGCGCGCAGCCGGGTCGCGGGGTTGATGTCGATGCCCGAGGGAATGCGCAGAAAGGCGGTGTCGCCCTGGAACGTCACCGCCTGGCGCGCCTGCCACGCGGCGGTCAGGTCGAGCGGGCGGGAAAGGTCACGAGGATTGCTGGCCTCGATCGTGCCCACGCCCCCCTCCGCCGTGCCGGCCAGGATGCGCTCGGCCAGGTCGCGCAGGGATGACGCGTTGGCCAGAGCGCCGCGCAGCCCGATTTCCGCGTTGGGGCTGAGTGCCAGGCGCGCGGTGGCGTCGATCGTGCCGTTCGCATCGATCGCAAGCGTGGTCGTCAGGTGATAGCGGTTGGCCTCCGGCAGTGCGGCCGGCGTGCGCGCCACGCGCCCCTCGGGGGTGGCCAGCACCACGGTCTTGCCCGACAGGCGTCGGTCAAGCGCCTCGAAGCCGGCATGGTGGTCGGTCGGGTTGGCATAGTGGTCGAATGCCGGCAGATAGATGATGGCGTGGTTGAACTGCCCCGGCATCCACAGCGGCAGGTCGGTGGTGCGGCTGCCCCAGTCGATGATGGCGGCATGGCTCTCGATGCCGCGCGCCGCCAGCAGCGCCTGCATCAGCGCCACGTGGTCCTTGCAGTCGCCGTAGCCGTTCTTCAGCACCTCGGCGGCGGCGTGCGGCACCCAGCCATCGTCGGGATCGAGATAGACAGCGACATAGCGGATGTTGCCGGTGATCCATTCGTAGATCGCCCGCGCCGCCTCGCGCCCGGTCCGCTCGCCGACGATGCGCGCCGCCAGCACCTCGATCTCCGGCGTCGCAACCACGCGGTCGCGCGACTGGCGGTGATACAGCGCGCCCAGCGCCTCCAGGTTCGGCTGCGTGGTGGCCAGGAACAGCGGCTGGAAATCTCCGCCCGACACGCTGTTGCGCTCCGCCTCGCGCGCCGGCAGGTCGCGGATGACGGCACGTATGCGGCGAATGCCGTCCTGCACCGTCTCCTCCACCTCGAACGCGCCGCCCAGCAGCCCCGGGCGGGCGCGCCATGCGAACGGAATATCGGCGGGGATCTCGATCTCGGAGATGTCCTCCCCGGTCGCCCATTCCAGCAGCGCCTGGTTGGTCACGTTCACGCCAAGCAGCGGGGGCACATTCTGCGTGCGCTTCCACACGATATGGGTGCGGCTGCCTTCGCGCAGTTGCGGGAACAGCACCGTGGTGGTCAGGCTGCCGGTGAAGCCCGGCGCGCTCTGGCTGGCCGCACTCGGGCGGGTGAAGATCGAGGAAGGCGGCACCGGGATGCGCGTGCCGTCCGGCTGGTCCACCCAGGCCTCCACCACCTCCAGGCTCTGCTTGTCCGGATAGAAGCTGCGCGCCGCCCGCTCGCCGGCGCGCAGGCCGCGGGCGGTGAACAGCGTGCTGTCCTGGGTGCTGGTCTCGACGTAAGTGAGATCCGGCGCCACCACGATGCGGTCCACCGACCGGTCGAGCCGCACATGCGTCACGGGTTGCGCCAGCGCGGCGGCGGCGAACAGCAGCAGCATCAGCAGCGCGGCAGTCGCGCTCCGGGTCAGCACGGCGAACATCGAACCCCCCTTGTTTCTGGTCGGGCCAAGTGTAGCCGAAATGGCCGGGGATAGCCCGTGCGTCCTGCAGGCGGTATATGAGCCGCTTCCAGCCAGTCGGGACGATGCCAATGCCACAGGATGCCGCCACCGCAACCCCCAAGGGCGCCTATGTGATCCCGCCCCCCGCCATCGTCGCCGTGCCGGTGGCCGGCGGCGGCGCCTTCCCGGTGCGCCGCGTGTTCTGCGTGGGCCGCAACTACGCCGCCCATGCGCGCGAGATGGGCAGCGACCCCGACCGCGAACTGCCGTTCTTCTTCTGCAAGCCGGCCGACGCCCTGCTGCTGGATGGACAGGACATGCCCTACCCGCCGATGAGCAAGGACCTCCACCACGAGATGGAGCTGGTCGTGGCCATCGGCAAAGGCGGCGCCAACATCGCCGAAGCCGACGCCCTGTCCCATGTGTGGGGTTACGCCGCCGGGCTGGACATGACGCGCCGGGATTTGCAGAACGCCGCCAAGAAAGAGGGCAAGCCCTGGGACATGGGCAAGGGCTTCGACCATTCCGCCCCCATCGGCACGCTCGTTCCCGCGGCCTCCCTGCCTGACCCGACGAAGGGCAAGATCGAGCTGAAGGTCAACGGCGCCGTCCGCCAGACCTCTGACCTCTCGCTGCTGATCTGGAGCGTGGCTGAGACCATCGCCTACCTGTCCCGGCTGGTCACGCTGGCCCCGGGCGACCTGATCTACACTGGCACCCCCGAGGGCGTGGCCGCCGTGCAGAAGGGCGACGTGCTGGAAGGCATGGTCGAGGGCGTGGGCACCGTGCGCACGAAGATCGTCTAGTGGCTTCCCCGGCCCGGCGCCGCCCCCTGCGCATCGTCACGTGGAACATCAACTCGCTGCGCCTGCGCCTGCCGCTGCTGCCGCGCCTGATCGAGGCGCTGGCGCCCGACGTGCTGTGCCTGCAGGAAACCAAGGTGCCGGACGAGCTGTTCCCGCTCGACGGCGTCCGCGCCCTCGGCTTCGACCACATCCGCTTCCGCGGCATGAAGGGCTACAACGGGGTGGCGATCCTCTCGCGCATCCCTTTCGTCCACCACGACCTGGCGCCGGACTGGTGCGGCCGCGGCGATTGCCGGCACCTCGCCGTCGAGCTGGACGCGCCCGGCGGCCCGGTCGAGCTGCACAATTTCTACATCCCGGCCGGCGGCGACGTGGCCGACCGCACGGTGAACGACAAGTTCGGCCACAAGCTCGATTTTCTGGGCGAAGCCACGCAATGGTTCGCCGCCCGTACCAGGCTGTCCCGCACCGTGCTGGTCGGCGACCTGAACATCGCCCCGCTGGAGCACGACGTCTGGAGCCACAAGCAACTGCTCGACGTGGTCAGCCACACCCCGGTCGAGACCGACGGCCTGCTCGCCTGGCAGCGCGGCGGCTGGGTCGACGGGGTGCGCCACTTCGTGCCCCATGACGAGAAGCTCTATTCCTGGTGGTCCTACCGCAACCGCGACTGGCGCGGCTCCAACCGCGGGCGACGGCTCGACCATGTCTGGGTCACCGACGACATGGCCGGGAATCTCGTGCGCCAGACCATCCTGACCGACGCGCGCGACTGGACCCAGGCCAGCGACCACGTGCCGGTCTGCGTCGAACTGGCGCTGTAGCGCCCCACATTCCTAGCCCTGCCCCGCCTGACCCTGTTCCGTCTGGCGGCACAATTCTTGCGTGCCATACCGCCACCCCCGCCACAGGACACCCCCCCATGCGCCTCGGCGTCTTTCTCTTCCACGAATCCCGCAACCCCGGCGCGGACCACCAAACCATCCACGAGGCCGTTGCCGAGGCCCAGCTCGCCGAATCGCTCGGCATGGATGCCGCCTTCCTCGCCGAGCACCATTTCGACGGCAACTGCGTCTATGTCGATCCCCCGGCCTTCGCCGCAGCCCTGGCCATGGCCACCACGCGCATCAAGATCGGCTTCGCGGTCCTGCAAACCTCGCTCTATCACCCGCTGCGCATGGCCGAACAGATCGCGCTGATCGACAACCTGTCCAGGGGCCGCCTCATCGTCGGCCTCGGCCGCGGCTCCATGGTCAATCTCCACGAATACAGCGGCTACGAAATCGATCCCGCCTCCGCCCAGGAACGGTTCGAGGAGATCGAGCAGATCCTGCTGAAATGCTGGACCCAGGAGCGCGTCATCCACGCCGGCAAATACTGGAACTTCGAAATCCCGATGCTCAGGCCGCGCCCCTACACCAAGCCCTATCCGCAGATGCTCCGCTCGGTCGCCTCCGAAGCCTCGCTGGCCGCCCAGGCCCGCCTCGGCCGCCCCGTCCTGATGGCCGCCGCCACCGCCAAGGGGGCTGCCCGCAATATCGACATCTACCGCACGGCCGCCGCCGGGGCCGGCATCGCGCCGGCCGCCATCGACCACGCCATCGCCGAATCCTGGGTGGCCCGCACCGTCGTTCTCGCCCCGACAGACGCCGAGGCCCATGATGTCGGCCTGCCTTATTTCAGGCAGATGCAAACGTATCGGGCAGCCCAGTCCACCGCCTTCGAGGCCCGCGTCGCCGACCAGGCCGCCAAGCCCTCCCTGCCCGTCCTCTGCGGCGCGCCGGACACCGTCCGCGAGGATTTCACCTCGCTGGCCAAAACCGGCATCGGCGGGGTCATCGTCCGCTTCCGCACCGGCCCCATGCCCGCCGCCTTCTCCGAGCGCGCGCTGCGCCTGTTCATGTCGGACATCGCCCCCCATCTGGCGACAACCGAAACCGTCCCGGCCTGACCGCCCGTTCCGGGGGCCTGCCTACTTCTCCGGCGGGCGGCGCGGCTGCTTGCCGGCATCGTCGCTGTCCTCGCCAGCGCTGCCGGGGGTCGCGGTGTCGCCACGGCCGTAATCCTCGCCACGGTCGAACACCCGGCCCGGCCCGCGCTCGGCATAGTCTTTCCGCGACAGCCCGCCATAGCCACGCCCGGCCTCCCCCTTCACCGGGTCGCGCGCCACCTCGGATGTGCGCGGACTCGCAATCCTCCGGCGCTGCGGTCGCGGCGGCTTGGCATCGTCGGGCATCGTGGGTCTCCCTGGGCTGGCGGGAAGGGACAGAGCGCCAAGGGCTAACGATGGCCATGCGCCTGCGTTCCAGAGCGTCCGACGCGAAGGATTAACGTTTCGGTCGCGCCGGCCTGCTAGAAGGGTGGCCGCCGCACCCTTCGCGGAGAGGAGGCAACCATGACCGTCCTGCTGGTGCTGCTGCTGCTGCTCGCCGCGTTAGTGGCCGCAGTGTATGTCCACGACACCCGACAGACGCAGCATACCGTGTTGCGCAACTTCCCGGTGATCGGGCATTTCCGCTATTTCAGCGAAACGGTCGGCGAGTTCATGCGGCAGTACCACTACCTGCCGGACTGGGAGGAGCGGCCGTTCAACCGCCTGGAGCGGGCGTGGATCTACCGCACCGCCAAGGGCATCTCGAACCTGATCAGCTTCGGCAGCGAAACCACGCCGGCCTTCGTCTTCCGCCCGGCCGCCTTCGCGGTGCTGGAGGAGGAGAAAAGCAACTGGGGGCCAATGCGGATCGGCGTGACGCAGGGGCCGGGGGCAAGCCGGGAGCCGTATGACGCGCCGGGGTTCTTCAACATCTCCGGCATGTCCTATGGCGCGCTGAGCCATGCGGCGGTATCGGCCTTGTCGCGCGGGGCGAAGATGGGCGGGGTGTGGCTGGCCACCGGCGAGGGCGGGCTGGCGACCCATCACCTGGAGGGCGGCTGCGACCTGGTGATGCAGATCGGCACGGCGAAATACGGCGTGCGCGACGCCCAGGGCAACCTGAGCGATGCAAGGCTGCGCGAGATCGCCGCCCATCCGCAGGTGCGGATGTTCGAGGTGAAGCTGGCGCAGGGGGCCAAGCCGGGCAAGGGCGGCATCCTGCCGGCGGCGAAGGTGACGAAGGAGATCGCGGCGATTCGCGGGATTCCGGTGGGGGAGGCAAGCATCAGCCCGAACCGACATCTGGACATCGGCAGCATCGCCGAGCTGGGCGCCTTCGTGGACCGGGTACGGCGGGTGACCGGCAAGCCGGTGGGGGTGAAGTTCGTGGTCGGGCAGGAGGTGTTCCTTGACGAGTGGTTCGCCGATTGCGCGGCCAACCCGGCGCATTGCCCGGACTACATCCAAGTGGATGGCGGCGAGGGCGGCACCGGGGCGGCGCCGGCGCCGCTGGCGGATTACGTTGGCCTGCCGATCACCCAGGCGCTGCCGCTGGTGGCCGAGGCGCGGGCGCGGGCGGGGCTGGCGGAGCGCATCCGCATCGTTGCCTCCGGCAAGCTGGTGACGCCGGACAAGGTAGCATGGGCGCTGTGCACCGGGGCGGATTTCGTGTCGTCGGCGCGTGGGTTCATGTTCGCCCTGGGCTGCATCCAGGCGATGAAATGCGGGTCCGGCCATTGCCCGACCGGGGTGACCTCGGCCGACCCGAAGCTGATCCGCGGGCTCGATCCGACCGACAAGGCGGTGCGGGTGATGCACTACGCCAAGCGGGTGCAGGACGAGGTGGAGACGATTGCCCACGCCTGTGGGCTGGCCAATGCCGGGCAGTTCCGGGCGCAGCATGTGACGCAGATCGAGCGTGGGGTGGGCGGGTTCCGCAACCCCGGCGGGTAGGTCGCAGAAGAGCGTCGCTGCATACATTCTGTTTCACTGTATTGTCGGAGCATTTTACAGTCTGTTCGGCGGCGGCGCGAATGCGATTGCAACCTATTGTTTTAATATGATCGCCGACTTAGGCACAGAAATTGCTTCAGGATTTCAGCAAAACGTAAGGCAAACAGTATGCTGAGACTGAGCTCCTTTGTCGCCGGCTTGGCGATCATCGCCGTGGCTGCCCTGCCCAGCCCGGCCGCCGCATTGCTGGCGCCCGGTTCGCCGCTGAAGGAGGACTTCGTCCTTGGCCCGACGACACCGGGAAAATGGGGCGGCGGCGCCATGGGGACATCCGGCGGCACCGTAACCTGGAGCTTGATGCCGACTGGCACGAGTTGTGCCTCTGAATTCAGCGGGTGCGTGGTGAGCGCTCTGGCCAGTTTCCTGCCAGGCGGCTTCCTTGCCCAGATCCAGGCGGCCTTCAACGCCTGGTCGGCCGTGGCCAACATCTCCTTCCTCCAGGTAGCCGACGATGGAGCGGCGTTCAACGCCACCACAGCCAGCGGCGACATCCGCCTGGGCGGGCATGCGTTCGACGGGCCGTCTGGCACCCTGGCCCATGGCTATTACCCCCCTGCCAACGGCGGTTCTGCTGCGGGGGACATCCATTTCGACGTTGCGGAGACGTGGAAGATCGGATTCGGCGGGCCGGGCGTCGATGTCTACCAAGTAATGGCCCACGAGATCGGTCATGCGCTCGGGCTTGAGCACACCGGGGTTGCCGGGTCGCTGATGAACCCGTTCTACACTGAGGGGTTCGCCGGCCCGCAGAGCGACGACATAGCTGGCATCCAGTTCATCTATGGCGCGGCCGAGACAGTGGTCGACACGCCCGAGCCCGCGTCACTCGCGGTGCTGGTCGCGGGCCTTGCCGGCCTTGGCATGGCGCGGCGCCGCGGCGCCCGTAGCCGGCGGTAACTGGTGTAGCCCCGCCATTCGTGGCCTGATGGCGGGGTTCATCGTCCAGGAGCTGTCATGATGTCCGCGTCCTTCCCTGCCTCCCCCGACATCGTGCGGGTTGCCAACAAAAGCCTGCCGAGCAAGTCCGGCGTGGCGGTGTATCGCCTGCCGGGGGGCGGCGGGTTTTTATGGGCGGTGGCGACCTCTCCGGACCGGACACAGGACATCAAGGCGCAGACGGTGGGCTGCCTGCGGGCGCTGGAGAAGCACTTGGTGGCGCATGGGCTGGACCTGACGCGAATCGTGCGGGCCGAAGTGGTGGTGACCGACCACGACAACAAGCCGGCGTTCGATGAGGCCTGGGCCCGCGTTATGCCGGATGGGCAAGGGCCGGTGCGCAGCTTCGTGGAGTCGCGGATGCCGGAGGGCGACTTGATCGAGATCATCATCACCGCAGTATTTCCCGCGTGATGCGGAATGAAAAACCTTCTTTTTCTGAATGAAAAAACAAAAAAACTTTGTCCACTTATACCAATCGGCCGAATGATCGAATTATCCCGAAGTTAAAGCTGGGCTCTGCCCAGACCCGCCTGGTCCGGTGCGCGCCGTCGCGCGACGGGCCGAGCCCCTGGACCTCCACTCATTGAAAATGAATGGGGTTCCAAGGGCCGCCGGCCCGTGGTGGGTCCAGGGCAAAGCCCTGGCCTTTTCTCTCTTCATGGGTCAGTCATTTGGTCGGTTGGTATTAAACCCCCATTACATCCAGGGTATGCCCGACGATGCGGGCTTCGTCGAATTCTGTGCGGGCGCGTGCGAGCCCGGCCTGGCCCATGCCGGTTCGCAGTGGCGCGTCGCCGGCGAGGCGGTGCAGGGCGGCGGCGAGGGCGGGGGCGTCGCGGACCGGGACGAGAAGGCCGGTTTCACCTTCCACGACCTGTTCGCGGGGGCCGTGGATATTGGTGGCGACGACGGGCAGTCCGGTGAGCATGGCTTCGATGACCGACATCGGCAGACCTTCGAAGTGGCTTGGCAGGACGAATATGTCGCTGGCGGCGAGGATGTCGGCGACATCGGCGCGGTAGCCGAGGTGGCGCAGGCGGCCGGTTCTGGCGAAGCGGGCGAAATGCGGGGCGAGGTCTTCGCCGCGGTCGCTGGGCAGGCGGTCGCCGACCACCCAGAGTTCGGCGGGGACGGTCTGCATGGCCTCCAGGAGTTCGATGTAGCCTTTCGGCACAACGACGCGCGAGACGATGACGACGGCGACGGTGGAGTCTGGCACGCCCATGGCGGCGCGCAGGCGGGCGCGGGCTTCGGGGTTGGGGCGGAACAGGGCGGGGTCGCGGCCGTTGCCAACGGCGATGGCGCCGCGGTGGATCCAGAGGCGGCGGGCCTCGATCGCCTCCTCGCGGGAGACATTCATGTAGATGTCGGTGAGTTTGCCGCCGATCCATTCCATCGCAAAACCGCCAATCTGGCGCAGGGGGGAGCCGGTTTGGCGATGGAGGTAGCCGTGGCAGGTGAAGGCGATTTTCGGCACGCCGGCGATGCGGGCGGCGAGGCGGGTGAGGAAGGCGCTGATCGGCATGTGGGCGTGCACAATGTCGGGGCGTTCGGCACGGATGAGGCGGATCAGGGCCATGAGGGCGCGGACATGCGCCAGGGGCGAAAGGGAACGGGCGAAGGGGAGGGCGACGACGCGAAAGCCTTCGGCGCGGACTTCGTCGAGCAGGGGGCCGTCGGCAGAGGCGCCAATCACGTCGTGGCCGCGGGCGCGCAGGCCGCGCATGACCGGCAGGAGGAAGTGGCGGAGTGAGAAGTCGACGTTGGTGACTTCCAGGACTTTGAGAGGGCGGGTCATGGGGACGAAAAAGTCTATTTTACAAAAAAGGAAGCGCTTCCTTCACTGTCTTGCCTGCGGTGGGTCGATCTCCACTCTCAGCACCAGGTCCGGCTCTTGCTTGCGCACATATACATTGCCGCTGGTCAGCGTGCGCCCATCCGCCGCCCCGTCCGCCCGCCGCAGAGAGGCCGCTGACATCGTGACATAGCCGATCCGGTGTTCCAGCATCGTGTCCGCCGGCCCCCGGATGAACACCGGCCCCGGCCGGCCCTGGCGGAATTCCACCACCCGCGCAATCGCCACCGAGCGCGGCTGCAGCGTCACATAGGCGCCATGGCTGACGAACTGGATGTCGGCCAGGAAGGTCTGCGCCACGTCGTCCACCACCAGGCTCAGCACTTGCTGGCATCCGGTCTCCGGGCAGGCGATCGCGCGCGCCTCCCGCGCCGGCTCCCCGTCCTTCCCCACCTGCGTCATCCGCACGGTGCGCACGCGCGACGCCTGGGCGGCGGCCCGCGGCGAAACCAGCGGAATCGCTCCCAACTGCGATTGCAGCGACAGCGGCGCCGACCGCGTCACCGATTCCGGTGCGGTGGACCCCTGTGGCGCACGCAACGGCTGGGGCCCCTGGGCACGCGCCGACCCGCCGGCCAGAACGACGGCCAGCAGAACCAGGCAGCCAACGGAATGCAACAAACGCATGTGGCCTCCTACCACAACCGAACCGCGATCTCCACGCGAACCAGCTGCGCCTCGATTACCCAAACGCCGCGCGCCTGCGGCGCCGCTCGATCACCCAAAAGCCGCGCGCCTGCGGCGCCGCTCGGGCCGCACCGGGGCCGGCGGCAACGGCGCCGCCGCGTCCTCCGGGCTGGCCAGCGCCGCCAGGATCGCCTCGCGCAGCTGGTTCAGCCGCCGCTCGTTCTCGACCTTCAGCCCGAACACGTCCTTCACATAGAACACGTCCACCGCCCGCTGCCCGTACGTGCTCACATGCGCCGAGGCAATCTGCAGCCCCTGCTCGCTGATCGCCGCCGTCACGTCGTGCAACAAGCCGGAGCGGTCGCGCCCGTTCACCTCCACCACCGTGTGCGTGTTGGACGCGCGGTTGTCGATCACCACCCGCGGCGGCACATGGATCGCCCGCAGCCGCTGCCCCAGCACCGCCTTGTTGGCGCGGCGAATCTCGGCCGCCAGTTTCAACCGCCCCGACAACGACTGTTCGATCAGAACCGATAGCCGCGCCAGGCGGTGCGGCGCGTCGAACACGCCCCCCGCCGCGTCCTGGATCCAGAACGTATCCAGCGCCATCCCGTTGGTCAGCGTATGGATGCGCGCATCCACGATCGAGGCGCCGGCCACCGCCAGCGCGCCAGCGATGCGGCTGAAAAGCCCGGCATGGTCGGCGGCGTACACAGTCACTTCCGTAACGGCCCGCGCCGGCAGCGGCTGCGTGTCCACCGTCAGCGGTGCGGCCCGCGCATCGGCGGCGCGGATCATCCGGGCGTGGCGCGCATGCGTCTCGGGGTCGAAGCTCAGCCAGTAGCCGGCATAGCCTTGCCCATGGAACCGCTCCACCTCGCCCGCCTGCCAGTCCGACAGCAGCAGCGCCGCGGCCTGCTTGGCCCGCTGCACCCGCACATCGCGCTCCGCCGTCGAAAGCCCGCCTGCCAGCACCTCGGCCACCCGCGCATACAACTCGCGCAGCAGCGTTGCCTTCCACCCGTTCCACACCTTCGGCGACACCGCCCGCATGTCCGCCACCGTCAGCACCAGCAAAAGCCGCAGCCGCTCCGGCGACTGGATCGTCTCGGCCAGGTCGAGAATGGTCTTGGGGTCGTCGATGTCACGCTTGAACGCCGTCTGGCTCAGCAGCAGGTGGTGCAGCACCAGCCAGGAAACCATCTCGGTCTCCTCGGCCGAAAGCCCCAGCACCGGCCCCACCTGCAACGCCACCTCCGCACCCAGTTCGGAATGGTCCCCGCCGCGCCCCTTGGCGATGTCGTGCAGCAGCATCGCCACATACAGCGCCCGGCGCGATTGCATGTGGTCCACCAGCCCGCTGGCCACGGGTGCGATCTGCGCCAGCTCCCCCCGCTCCAGCGTGTTCAGAATCCGCACCGCCTCGATCGTGTGCTCGTCCACAGTGAACACGTGATAGGTATCGAACTGCATCTGCCCCACGATGCGCGCCCAGTCCGGCAGGAAGCGCCCCAGGATGCCGGTCTCGTTCATGATCGACAGCCACTGCGCCCCGTCAGCCCGGTTATGCTCGGCATCGCGCCCGCACAGCAGGTCCAGGAACAGCGCGGCCGCCGCTCCATCGCCGCGCAGCCCCTGCGCGCGCCGCTCGTTGCGGATCATCTGCCGCAGCGCCAGCGGATGCAGGGCCAGGTTGCGGTCCCGCGCCACCTGCAGGCAGCGCAGCATCTGGATCGGCTCCTTGTCGAACTCCCGCCCCGCCACCGGCAGCAGCTTGCCGTCCGCCAACACGAACCCTTCGCGCAGCAGCCTGGCATCCGCCTCCCGCGCCGCCGCCGGCGGACCCAGCGCCGCACGCACCAACGCCGGCTCCAGCACCCGCGTCAGCCGGATCACCTCGCGCGCCGTCAGGAAGAAGTGGCGCATGAACCGCTCCACCCCATCCTGCCGCCCATGCCGCGTGTAGCCCATGCGCGCGCCGATCACCGGCTGCAGGTCGAAGGTCAGCCGATCCTCCGCCCGCCCCGCCACGTAGTGCAGGTGAAAGCGCAGCGTCCACAGGAAGTCCCAGCTGCGCCGCATGTGCCGCAACTCGTCCGCGGTCATGATCACGCTGCCCGGCGTCGCCGCCGCCCCCACCAGCTCCGCGAAAGTCGTCTCGGGGAACATGTAGCGGTTGATCCAGTACAGCGACTGCAGGTCGCGCAGACCGCCGCGCCCCTCCTTCACGTTCGGCTCCACCACGAACGGGCTATCGCCATAGCGCCGGTGCCGCGCATCGCGCTCGGCCTGCTTGGCGGCGATGAATTTCCCCACGCCCGCCTCCACGCACGCTGCCCGGAACTGCGCCTGGAATGTCGCGAACACCGCCGTGTCGCCCGCGATGTGCCGCGCATCCAAAAGCGACGTCCGCACCGTGACATCGCCTTTCGCCTCGCGCAGGCAATCGGCGATCGACCGCGTGGCGTGCCCCACCTTCAGCCCAAGGTCCCACAGCACATAAAGCATGAACTCCACCACCGCCTGCGCGTCCGCCGACGGGTCCCTGGGCGTCAGGAACAGCAGATCGATGTCGCTGAACGGCGCCAGCACCCCGCGCCCATAGCCCCCGGTCGCCGCCAGGCACAGCCGCCCCACCTTGGCGCCGCCCGCGCCCCCCTGGGCCGTCACCGCCAAGGCATGCTCATGCAGCGCCACGATCAGCGTATCGGTCAGCCGGCACAGCGCACCCGCCGCCTCCAGCCCCTGGATCTGGTTCTGCTCGAAGCCCTCGCGCATGATCAGCTGGATGCGCCCCAGATGCCGCCGCAGCACCGCCAGCGCCGCATCCCGATCCAACGGCGCACCATCCACCCCGCGCAACGACTGGCGAAGCTGTTCAAGCGCGCTGTCCGCCAGCGCCGGCAGGTTCGTGGGTTCAAGCATCAAGCGTGATGTTACCCGCCCCGGGCGCGGGCGCAACAGCGTCTCGCGAAAGGAAGGAAGGACTTCTTTTTGTGAACAAAAAGAAGCAAAAAAACTTCATTCCCTGGGCGCCGTGTCAAGAACAGTCAACACCCTCGGAACCCCACGATCTCCGTCGGATAGCCCCGGCCTGCGCCACCGCAAAAGAAAAAAGTTTTTTTGCTTCTTTTTGTCCACAAAAAGAAGAATCCTTGCTTACCTTCCCTCCACCATCCCCCGCAACCGATACAGCGCCGCCAACGCCTCTCGCGGCGTCAACGCATCCGGATCGATCTCCGCCAGCGCCTCGCGCAGCGGATCCTCCTGCGCCACCACCGCCTCGGGTGCCGCCGCCGCGAACAGCGGCAGCGCCGCCGCCTCCGTCAGCCGCCCCGCCCGCGTCTCCAGTGCCGCCAGGATTGCCCCCGCCCGCTTCACCACCGGCAGCGGCACCCCCGCCAGCCGCGCCACATGCACACCCCACGAGCGCCCACCCGCGCCCTCGGCCACCTCGTGCAGGAACACCACATCCTGCTTCCACTCCCGCACCCGCATCGTATGCGGCGCCAAGCGTGGCAATTCCGCCGTCAGCTGCGCCAATTCGTGGAAATGCGTGGCGAAGATCGTCCGGCACCGCACCGTGTTGTGCAACGCCTCCAGCACCGCCCACGCGATCGCCAGCCCGTCCAGCGTCGCCGTCCCGCGCCCGATCTCGTCCACCACCACCAGGCTCCGCGGCCCCGCCTGGTGCAGGATCGACGCCGCCTCCGTCATCTCCACCATGAACGTCGACCGCCCGCGCGCCAGATCGTCCGAAGCGCCCACGCGGCTGAACAACCGATCCACGATCCCCACCCGAGCCGAAGAAGCCGGCACCGGCATCCCCGCCTGCGCCAGAATCACGATCAGCGCGTTCTGCCGCAGGAACGTGCTCTTCCCCGCCATGTTCGGCCCGGTCAGCAACAACACCCGCCGATCCGCCGACAAGGTGCAATCGTTCGGCACGAACACGGCGGACCCGCCCCCCCCTCTTGCTTCAGCAAGTGCGGCCTGCACCACCGGATGCCGCCCCGCCGCAACATGCAGCGCCTCGTCCTCGCGCAACTCCGGCCGGCACCAGGTTCCACCCCCCGCCAGCGCCGCCGCCCCCAGCAGCACATCCAGCCGCGCCAACGCCGCCGCGCACACCGCAATGGCGTCGGCATGCCGCATCACCGCCGCGACAAGATGGGCAAAGATCGCCCGCTCCCGCGCCAGCGCCCGCTCCGCCGCCTCACTGATCTTCCGGTCGAGTTCGGACAACTCCGGACACGTGAACCGCGCCCCGTTCGCCATCCCCTGCCGCAGTGTCAACTCGGAGAACTGCCGCAGCTTCTCCACCGCCACCGCCGGCGCCTCCACCACATAGCCAAGCTGCGCATGGTGCTTGATCTTCAGACTCGCCACGCCATACCGCTGCGCGAAATCCAGCTGCATCGCCGCGATCACCCGCCGACTGTCATCCCGCAGCCCCCGCTCCGCATCCAGCTCCGCATCGAAGCCGGCGGCGATCATCCCGTCCGCCACCCGCAACGGCGCCGGCTCGGCCAACGAAGCCGCCAGCCGCCCCTGCATCTCCCGCCCCACGTCGCACGCCGCCACCACCTCCCCGAGCATCGCCGGCCCCGGCCCGTCCAGCACCAAAACCGCCCGATGCGCCGCCCCCAGCCCCGCGGCCACCGCCGCCAAATCCCGCGGCCCCCCGCGCCCCACCGACAGCCGCCCCAAGGCGCGGGCCATGTCCGGCGCCCCCTTCAGCACCGCCCGCAACTCCGCCGCCACATCCCCATGCGCCACCAGCCACGACCACCCATCCTGCCGCGCCGAAATCGCCGAAACCTCCGTCAGCGGCGCCGACAACCACTCCGCCAGCAACCGTGCCCCCGCCGCCGTCGCCGTCCGCCGCACCGCCGACAGCAGCGTATGCCCCTCCCCCCCATCCCGCGCCCGCGTCACCTCCAAACTGGCCCGCGTCGCCGCATCCATCTCCAACCGCCCGGACACCCCCAACGGCGCCGGCGGCGCCAACCGCGGCATCACCCCCGCCTGCGTCGCCCGCACATATTCCAACGCCAGCAACGCCGCCCCCGCCTCGGCATCCGAAAAACTCCCGAACGCCTCCACATCCGCCACCCCAAACGCCTCCGCCAGCTTCCGCCGCGCCACCGCCGCCGACGGAACCGCCTGCTCCGGCCCCCGCTTGCTCCCCCAATCCCCGAGATCAATCCCCCCCGCGACCAATATCTCCGCCGGATCCAACCGCCCCAGCACCGCCGGCAACGCCCCCGCCGCCACCACCTGCGTCTCGAACAACCCGGTCGACACATCCATCCAGGCCGCCCCCACCGCCCCGCCCATCGCGCACAAAGCCAGCAGCAGATTGGCCCGTGCGGACTCCAGCAACGCCTCCTCGGTCAACGTCCCCGGCGTGATCAGCCGCACCACCTCCCGCCGGATCGGCCCTTTCCCCACCCGCGTCTTCGGGTCCTCCATCTGCTCCCCGACGGCCACCCGGAACCCCCGCCGGATCAGCCGCGCCAAGTAACTCTCCGCCGAATGCACCGGCACCCCGCACATCGGAATCGGCCTGTCCTCATGCGTCCCCCGATGCGTCAACGCGATATCCAACGCCCCCGCCGCCGCCTCGGCATCCTCGAAAAACATCTCGTAGAAATCGCCCATCCGGAAAAACAACAACGCCTCCGGATTCACCGCCTTCAGCGCAAACCACTGCGCCATCGCGGGCGTCGCCTCTTTCGGAGGCGCGACTTTCATAAGGTCATCCTTGGGGATCGGGCTCATGGGAACGGTCTAGCGGCGGGAGCGCCAGGAGGGAAGAAAGGCCGGGGCCTTGCCCCGGACCCCACCAGGGTCCGAGTCCCTGGACCTCAACCTCTAGCCACCTTCGGTGGGAGGCCCCCCCAAAAATGAATGGGGGTCTGGGGCCTCAGGCCCCAGCGGGTTCAGGGCAGAGCCCTGACCTTTCCGTCTCCCCTAGCCCCCAACAGCGTGACAGGTCCATGATACCGCCCAAAGAGGGGGACCCACCACATGGCCGACGGCACCACCGACACCCGCACCGCCCGCGTTTCCGGCGAAGAAGCCCTCGCCATGCACGCCGCCCACCCCCCCGGCAAGCTCGCCACCCGCCTCACCAAGCCGCTGACCACCGCCCGCGACCTCTCCCTCGCCTACTCCCCCGGCGTCGCCGAGCCCTGCCTCCACATCGCCCGCGACCCCTCGCTCGCCTACGACTACACCTCCAAGGGCAACATGGTCGCCGTCATCTCCAACGGCACCGCCGTCCTCGGCCTCGGCAACCTCGGCGCGCTCGCCAGCAAGCCCGTCATGGAAGGCAAGGTCGCCCTCTTCAAGCGCTTCGCCGACGTCGACGGCATCGACCTCTGCATCGACACCGAGGACGTCGACCAGTTCATCAACGCCGTCCGCTACCTCGGCCCCTCATTCGGCGGCATCAACCTCGAGGACATCAAGGCCCCCGAGTGCTTCGTCATCGAACAGCGCCTGCGCGAACTGATGGACATCCCCATCTTCCACGACGACCAGCACGGCACCGCCATCGTCGCCGCCGCCGGCCTCATCAACGCCGTCCACCTCACCGGCCGCGACCTCAAAACCACCAAACTGGTCGTCAACGGGGCCGGCGCCGCCGCCATCGCCTGCGTCGAGCTCCTGAAAGCCATGGGCATGCACCCCATGAACATCACCCTCGCGGATACCAAGGGCGTCGTCTACCAAGGCCGCACCGAAGGCATGAACCAGTGGAAATCCGCCCACGCGGTCAAAACCTCCGCCCGAACCCTCACCGAAGCCCTCGAAGGGGCCGACGCCTTCTTCGGCCTCTCCGTCAAAGGCGCCCTCACCCAAGACATGGTCCGCCGCATGGCCGACAAACCCATCATCTTCGCCATGGCCAACCCCGACCCCGAAATCACCCCCGAGGAAGCCCGCGCCGCCAGCCCCCACGCCATCATCGCAACCGGCCGGTCGGACTACCCCAACCAGGTCAACAACGTCCTCGGCTTCCCCTACATCTTCCGCGGCGCCTTCGACGTCCGCGCCTCCACCATCAACGAACCCATGAAAATCGCCGCCGCCGAGGCCCTCGCCCTCCTCGCCCGCGAAGACGTCCCCGACGAAGTCAACGCAGCCGGCGGCGGCAAGCGCCTCCAGTTCGGCCCCGAATACATCATCCCCAACGCCTTCGACCCCCGCCTCATCTCCCGCCTCCCCCCCGCCGTCGCCCGCGCCGCCATGGACTCCGGCGTCGCCCGCAAACCCATCGCAGACCTCCGCCGCTACACCCGCGAACTCTCCGGCCGCCTCGACCCGACCGCAAACGCCCTCGACAACATCAGCGAAGCCGTCCGCGCCACCCCTCGACGTGTGGTTTTCGCCGAAGGCGAGGAAGAGAAAATCGTTCGTGCGGCGGTAGCCTTCCGCAACGCCGGCTACGGCACCCCCGTCCTCATCGGCCGTGAAGACCGCGTCCGCGCCACCATGACGGCCCTCGGCCTCGGCCACGTCGAAGGCATCGAAATCCACAACGCCCGCCTCTCCGGCCGCAACCAGGAATACGCCGAATTCCTCTACGCCCGCCTCCAGCGCCAAGGCGCCCTGCTCCGCGATTGCCAACGCATGGTCAACCAAGACCGCAACGTCTTCGCCGCCTGCATGGTCGCCACCGGCGACGCCGACGCCATGGTCACCGGCCTCACCCGCGCCACCGGCGTCTGCCTCACCGACATCGCCAACGCCATCGACACCGCACCAGGCGAAATCGCCTTCGGCCTCACCCTCATGCTCGGCGACCGCGGCCACACCATCTTCATCGCCGACACCCTGATGCACTTCCGCCCCAACGCCCGCCAACTCGCCGACATCTGCATCGGCGCCGCCGCCGCCGCCCGCCGCCTCGGCCACGAACCCCGAATCGCCCTCCTCAGCTACTCAACCTTCGGCAACCAACACACCGACCTGTCCGACACCATGCGCGAAGCCGTCCAACTGCTGGACCACGCCCGCGTGGACTTCGAATACGACGGCGAAATGTCCCCCGATGTGGCACTCGACGACAGTTACCGCGCCCTCTACCCCTTCTGCCGCCTCACCGGTCCCGCCAACATCCTGGTCATGCCCGGCCTCCACAGCGCCCACATCACCAGCCGCCTCGCCCCACGCCTCGGCGGCGGCGGAACCATCGGCCCCCTCCTGATCGGCCTGAGCCACGCCGTCCAACTCATCGCCATGGACAGCAGCGTCAGCCAAATCGTCGACATCGCCACCATCGCCGCACACCAGGCGATCAAAGCCTGACCCCCAACCCCGCCTCCCCACCCCAACCCCGTCATTGCGAACGAAGTGAAGCAATCCAGGAGGTGGCGCCGCAGCCCCAACACCAGAAGCAAGCCCGGGGCCTTGCCCCGCACCCCACCAGGGGCCGAGCCCCATAGGCGCGAATCGAAGGGTCTTTTCCCGACGCGGCTTGATGTGATTCGGTGCGGGGATGAACACGACATCCCTGCATGACGGCACATGGAGTTCGGTCATTTTGCGTCTGAGCGCGGTGTGCGA
>JANPIH010000337.1:0-43459 GCA_031424895.1 Rhodospirillales bacterium | reverse complement strand
ATGAAAGGCGACGGAAAACCCGTCTCCTTCATCGAGGACTGCGCCGTCCCGCTCGCCGACCTCGCCGACTACACCGAGCGCCTCAACGACGTGTTCGAAAAGCACAACACCAAGGGCACCTGGTACGCCCACGCCTCCGTCGGATGCCTCCACGTCCGCCCCGTCCTCAACATGAAGGACGGCACCGACGTTACGAGAATGCGCGCGATCGCCGAGGAATGTTTTGCGCTGGTCCGCGAGTACAAAGGCTCTCACTCCGGCGAACACGGCGACGGCATCGTCCGCTCCGAGTTCCACAGGCCCATGTTCGGCGAACGCATCGTCGCCGCCTTCGGAAAAGTGAAAGCCGCCTTCGACCCCGCCGGCACCCTGAACCCCAACCGCATCGTAGACCCGCCGCGCATGGACGACCGCACCCTCCTGCGCTACCCCCCCGGCTACGCCGCCACCGCAACCTTCACCCCGAAACTCGACTGGTCCGCTCATCCCGGCCCCCTCGGCGGCATGCTCGGCGCCGTCGAGATGTGCAACAACAACGGCACCTGCCGCGCCTTCGACGCCGGCGTCATGTGCCCCAGCTACCGCGTCACCCGCGACGAAACCCACGTCACCCGCGGCCGCGCCAACACCCTGCGCCTTGCCCTCACCGGCCAGCTCGGCCCCGACACCCTGGCCAACCCCGAAGTCGCCGACGCAATGAAACTCTGCGTCTCCTGCAAGGCCTGCCGGCGGGAGTGCCCCACCGGCGTCGACATGGCCAAGATGAAAATCGAAGTCCAGGCCGCCCACGCCGACAAACACGGCCTCTCGCTCCGCGACAAACTCGTCGCCCACCTCCCCACCTACGCCCCCTGGGCCACCCGCCTCCCTGCCCTGGCCAACCTGCGCAACCGCCTCCCCCTCCTGCGCAAACTCACGGAAAAGATCGGCTTCGCCTCCGGCCGCGACCTTCCCGAATTCACCGCCAACCCCTTCCGCGACGACGAAGCCGACCAAAACGGCGAAATCCTGCTCCTCGCCGACACCTTCAACCGCCATTTCGAGCCGAACATCCTCCGCGCCGCCGTGAAAGTCCTCCACGCCGCCGGCCTAACCGTCGAAATCGCCGGCACCAAGGGCGGCAAGAACCTCTGCTGCGGCCGAACCTACCTCTCCGCCGGCCTCGTCGACCGCGCCCGCGCCGAAGCCGACCGCACGCTCGAAGCCCTCAAAGGCGACCGCCCCGTCCTCGGCCTCGAACCCTCCTGCCTCATGACCCTCAAGGACGAATATTCCTCACTTCTCCCCGGCGGAGAAACGGAACATCTCGCAGCGCGCGCCATGCTTATCGGCGAATACCTGGCAAAACACGCCCCCACCCTGCCCCTCCAGCCCCTGCCCACCACCGCACACGTCCACGGCCACTGCCACGCCAAAAGCTTCGGCGCCTTCCTCCCCAGCCTCGCCACCCTGCGCGCCATCCCCAACCTCACCGTTAAACCCATCGCCTCCTCCTGCTGCGGCATGGCCGGCAACTTCGGCTACCAAACCGAAACCCAAGACGCCTCGATCGCCATGGCCGAAGCCTCCCTCCTCCCCGCCATCCGCGCCGCCATGCCCACCGACCTCATCGTCGCCGACGGCACATCCTGCCGCCACCAAATATCCGACCTCAGCGGGCGCAAGGCACTCCACTCGGTGGAAGTGCTGGCGATGGCACTCGACAAGTGAAAGGGAAAGTCTTCTTTTTGTGAACAAAAAGAAGCAAAAAAACTTTACCCATTTGCGCTGGGGATAGCCCGAGAGACCTGTGCTGGGTCTACGACAGCGGTCCCCGAAAGCCATGAATGAAGTTTTTTTGCTTCTTTTTGTTCACAAAAAGAAGTCTTCCTTCCCTTCAAGAATCCCCTTGCACCGCCCGTCGTGTTGCCATATATAACGGTTATGTCGATTGAAAAAACACATCCCCCCGCTCCGAAAGCCCTTGGTGGCTTCTCGGCGGAGCTATGTGCGCTGATTGCCGACCACGCTGCCTGCCACCCGCGCTTGGCCCCGCTGTTCCTCCCCTTCTGGGCCATCCTGCGCCGCCTGTGCGACCGGCTGGATGCCCTGCTTGCGGCTTTCCGCGCTGGCACCCTGACCTTGCCGGAACCCCGCCCGGCCAGCCCGCGTGCGCCCTCCGCCCAGGCCCCGCACCGCGCCCATCCCCACGCGCTCCGCGCCCGCTCGTCGTTCCTCCGCCCGGAATCCGTCCCGGATTCCGCCCCGGCCGAACCGCCGCGCGCCCGCTTTGCCCCGGCTGTCGCCTCGCGCACAGCCGGCGTCGCCCCTCCCCGCGCGCACCCGCACGCCGCCCAAGCGCGCCCCAAACCACCCGTCCCGTTTTTTTCCGCCTTCCTGCCCGCCTTGCCCAGTCACGTTCTATTTGTTACGTTATCGTAACTTAATACCCCGTCCCTCGTGCAAATCCAGCCGAGAACTGGCATGCAGCCCAGAAGGGAGACCACCATGCCGCACAGCACCACCGCCGCCGACGTGCTCGATTTCTGGTTCCAGGGCGACCCGAACATCTGGCGCGCCGACCCCTGGTTCAAGAAAAGCGACGCGTTCGACGCCACCATCCGCGCCCGCTTCGCCCTCGCCGTCCAGGCCGCCCAGGATGGCGTCCTCGACCCCTGGGCCGAAACCCCGGAAGGCACACTTGCCCTCCTGATCGTGCTCGACCAATTCGCCCGCAACCTCCACCGCGGTTCCCACCTCGCCTTCGCCGGCGACGCCCACGCCCGCCGCATCGCCCGCGCCGGCATCGCGGGCGGCATCGAGGACCGGCTCACCCCCGTCCAGCGCGTCTTCCTCTACCTCCCCTTCGAACACTCCGAAGACCCCGCCGACCAGGACGATTCCATCCGCCTCTTCGAATCCCTCCCCCCGTCCGACTGGCGCGACAACGTCGTCCTCTACGCCCACAAGCACCGCGAGGTGATCGAACAGTTCACCCGCTTCCCCCACCGCAACGCCGCCCTCGGCCGCGAGAACACCCCCGCCGAACAAGCCTGGCTCGACGCCGGCGGGGGATTCTGACCGCCCCGCCCTACCGGTTGAGATGCCTTGCCTCCGCCAGCCGCAGCATTTCCCGCATATAGGCCGGCGGCACCGAACCCGGTGGACCCTGTCCGTCGGCGGAATAGCCAGGATTGGGCCGATAGCTGTCAGCGACGATGCGCCCACGTGCCACATCGAAATGCCCGACGATGCAGCCCGGCGGCGGTTCGAATACACCGGGGATCGAGGGATCAAGCAACAGGTCCCACAACAGCACCCCCCGCGAATCCGGCACCGCCAGCACCCCGACGCCGATCTGCGCCGCCACCGCCTGCGCCCGTTCATTGCCCGGAGTCAGCACCCCCACGGCCGAGGACATGAACAGCCGGAACTCCCGGTTCATCCGCCGCGTCGCCGGATCAACAAACCCTTCCGCCGTGGCCGACACGGCAATCACGAAACTCGACACCAGCCCCAGCCGCGACACGATATTCGGCTCCACCCATGACAGGCTCCACGGCATCGGCGCCTGGTCCAGGACATAGTATTGATAGAATTTGGTCTCGATCGGTGGCGGGCGCTGCCGGTCCGATACCGGTGAAGCGACCGGCCCTTGGGTTCCGCCTAGCCAGGATCGCAGACGACGGAACATGGCAGCACGGCCCTCCCGGCAGGAATACCGGGATGATCCTGGCGCCATATGCTAACCGCCCACAACCCCGATCTCCGCCTCGAACGCCGCCAGGAAATCCGCCACCACCCGCGTCCGCTCGCGCGCCAGCCGCGCCCCGGCGGCGGTCTGGAATCCGCCTTCCAGCGTCAGCAGCTTGGCGCGGAAATGGTCGATGGCGTAGTTTCGGTCATCCAGCGCCCGCCGCTCCGCCCGCGGGTCCTCGGTATCGTACAGCAGCGACCCCATCCGACCGGCGGTATAGAAACACCGCGCCACCCCGATCGCCCCGATCGCCTCCAGCCTGTCGGCATCCTGCAGGATGCGCGCCTCCAGCGTCTCGGGCGAGATGCCGGCGGAGAAGCTGTGCGCCTCCACCGCATGCGCCGCCGCCGCCACCCGCTCCGCGCTCCAGCCCAGCCCACCAAGGATCTCCCGCGCCTGCTCCGCCGCCAGCCGCGACGCCTGCGGGCGCAGCGGCGAGGATTTCTCCACCCGCACGCAGTCGTGCAGCAGCACGGCGGCGGCAAGCAGCTCCGCGTCGCCGCCCTCCTCGGCCAGGATCAGCCGCGCATTGGCCCAGACGCGGGCGAGGTGGCTGCTGTCGTGCGAACCATCGGTGCTACCATCGACCAACGGCAGCAACCGAGCCGCAAGGTCGCCGAAAGGGAAAAAACTCATCCGATCTTCTGGCGCAGCTCGATCAGCGCGGTCAGGAACGCATCACGCCGCTGCGCCATCTCGGCGATCGACTTGCCACCCGTCGCCTGGGCCACCCCCTCGATCAAGGCCGCCTGCAAGGCGGGGGTCATCTCGGGGTTGCCGAGGTCGGCCCACCAGCTGGTCACCGCCGGCATCAGATGGTGCATGAACGCCGCCATACCGCCCTCGCCGCCGGCCATGTGGAACGTGGTATGCGGCCCCATCAGCGCCCAGCGCAGCCCCGGCCCCTCGCTGATCGCCACATCGACATCGGCCACACTCGCCACCCCCTCGGCCACCAGATGCGCCGCCTCCCGCCACAACGCCGCCTGCAGCCGGTTGGCCAGGTGCCCCGGCACCTCCTTACGGATCTCGATGGGGTGCTTGCCCACGGCGCGATAGAACGCCATCGCCGTCTCGATCGCCGCGTGCGTGCAATGCGGCCCGACCACCTCCACCAGCGGCACCAAGTGCGGCGGGTTGAAAGGATGCCCGATCAGGATGCGGCCGGGATGGGCGCACCCCTCCGCCAGCCGGCTGCCGAGCAGCCCGGAGGAGGAGGACGCGATCACCACCTCCTCGCCCAGTACGGCGGCGATGGCCGGCAGCAGCGCCTGCTTCACCTCGTACCGCTCTGGCGCATTCTCCTGCACGAACTGCGCGCCGGCCACCGCGGCGACCGGATCGGTATGGAAGCTCCAGTTGTCCGCGCTGGCATCCGCCTTGGCACCAAGGCGCTGCAGCACCGGCCAAGCCGCGGCGATGGTGCGGCGGATCAGGTCCGGCGCACCGGGCGACGGGTCGTAGACCGATACCTCAAGCCCGCGGCTGAGAAACAGCGCCGTCCAGCTCGCCCCGATTGTGCCGGCGCCGATCACCGCCACCCGCCCGATCCCTGCCGCATCCGCCATGGAAGTCCTCCCGCGCTGAACCGCCAGAATGCCCGGCATCCGCGGGCCGATCCACCCCCGGCGCTACCAGGCCATCGCTTGGACCTGCTTCGGCGCACCACGGGTGGAGCGGGCGGCGGAGGCGGTCCATTCAGTTACCGGCATATAACGCGGGGCGAGGAACTGGTAGGTGCGGGTGACCAGCTCCCACGGCAGCTCGTCCTCCGGCCCGCAATCGGCCCAGCCATCCAGGATCGATTGCCAGGAACGCTGCGAGCGATAAAGCTGGTCACGCGCCGAGCGGATGAAGGCCTGCTGGCTTTCCATATTGCGCAGGGCGCCCATCACCTCCCCGGTCTGCGCCGCGACCTCGTCGAAGCGTTCCAGGAACTGGGTGCGGGCTGTCTGGGCCAGGCGGATCACCCGGCCCAGCGTCTCCTGGCGCTGGCCGTCGCCGCGGCCCCCCTGGGCGGCGGTTTCCAGCCGCTGCAACATGGACTGCACCGGGCGCAGCAGCCGGTCACGTAGCGCCTCGATATAGGCAAGCTCACCGGCCAGTTCGGCCACCAGCGGCACCACCGCGGCGGAATCGGGCAGGCCCAGTTCCACGGCGGCGCGCTCAAAGGCCAGTTGCACCTGCTGGCGCAGCGCCGGATCGGTCTCCAGCCGCTGGACCGGGTCGCCCTTCGCCGGATCGGTGGCGCTCGGATCGATCCAGGCCAGCAGCTTCAGCCGCACCCCATCCATCGCCAGCTTGCGGTGCCGCGGCGTGGGCTCCCAGCTGGCGCGCCCGCTCAAGACCTCGCTGGGCAGCCGGTCACCGAGACTGAGGCCGCAGACATAATCGAGGCTCTCGGCAATCAGGCCGAGCATGCGCCCGTCGGGGCTGGCGTTGTCGATGCCGAACTCGCGTTGCAGCGCGCGCAGCGGCACCACTGCATCGCGCTCGCCGAGTGTCACGACCATCACCGGCGTGCCGTCAGTGCGCGCGCGGCGGAAGCTGACGGAGCCGAGCATGGTGAAGACACGATGGGTGAGCACGCATCGATCGGGGATATCATCTTCGTCGTTCATAACCCTGCCTCGCGGTGTGGGCACAGGATCGAGAAACTGGCTTAACTCCCGATAAACGAGGCAATGCCCTTTGAAAGGAGACAACGCGGCGAAACCGGAATGCGTCTTAGCGAAGCGGCAAGGAACGTCCCATACACCGTGACACTCCCATGCTGCGAGACGTTTGATGCGAACCATCGACTTCCAGGACCACGCCGACACCCGGCCGCGCCGGAACCCAGCGCCGCCCAACGCGGGCGACACGCAGGCCGAGCGTGCCCATCTGCGCCGGCTGCACCGCGACTTGTCGGCCGCAACGGTGCACGAGGGATTCGTCCTGCACTACCAGCCGCGCATCGCGCTGCACTCCGGGCGGATCACCGGGGCTGAAGCGCTAATCCGCTGGCCGCACCGCAAGCGCGGACTGATGGCCGCCGGGTCGTTCATTCCGGTGGCTGAGCAGTCAGGGCTGATCACCGATATCGGCGCCTGGGTGCTGCGCGCGGCTTGCCTGGCGGCGATGCACTGGGCGCGCGATACGCGCGTGGCGGTGAACGTCTCGGCCCGGCAGCTGCACGACCAGGAATTGCTGCGCCAGATCGGCGACTCGCTGGAGGGGTCGGGGCTGCCGGCGGAGCGGCTGGAGATCGAGCTGTCCGAGGCGATCCTGCTTGAGGACAACCTCGACACGCTGCTGGTGCTGTCGGCGATCCGGGATCTCGGCGTGGCGGTCACGGTGGATGATTTCGGCTCCGGGGTCGCGAGCCTGTCGATGCTCAAGCGCCTGCCGCTGGAGCACATCAAGATCGATCGCTCGCTGGTCCGCACCCTGCCGGACGACGCCGAGGACGTGGCGATCGTGCAGGCGATCGTGGACACCAGCCACGCGCTGGGCCTGGGCGTGGTGGCCGAGGGGGTGGAGACCGAGGCGCAGCGCAGCTTGCTGGCCGCCATGGGCTGCGACGAGGGCCAGGGCTACCTGTTCAGCCAGCCGCTGACGGAGGAGATGTTCCGCTTGCGGTTGCTCGGCTAGCGGCTTGCGTCGGCGCGGGGCGAGACGCATATCGAGGGGGTGAACATCTCCCCGCTCGAACTTTTCCTGCTCGACCACCTGCGCGCCCGCGCCCCGGTCTCTGCCGATCCGGTGGCGGTCGCGCGCGCCTTTCACGCCGCCACCCAGCCGGACGACACCGACCCCGAGGCGTGGCACCGCCATCTTTCGGCGGTACGGCGCGCGGCGGTGCGGCTGGCCGGGCTGGGGCAGGTGGAGATCCTGCGCAAGGGCAAGCCGGTGGCCGCCGAGGCGGCGCGGGGGGTGATCCGGCTGCGGTTGCCGCGCGATAGCGGGCCACCCGAGGAGGCCGCATGATGCGCCTGTTGCCGCTGCTGCTCGCCTTGCTGCTGCCAGCCTGCCGGGGCACCGGGGCGGAGGGGCTCGATGCACCCCGGCTGATCGACATGGCGCGGCTAGAGCGGCCGGGCACGCCGAACACCGCGCTGGCCGCGCCGGCGGGGTTCGTGCCGGCGCCGGATATCATCACGCGGCGCTACGACGTGGAACCCGACCGGCTGCTGGCGGCGGTGCAGGGAGTGGCGCTGGGGCAGGCGCGCACGGTCGGGCACGCGGTGTTCGCCGGGCAGCGCCAGGCGCATTTCGTGGCCCGCAGCGCGCTGCTGAACTTTCCCGACCTTGTGGCGGTGCAGGTAACGCCCGAGTCGGGGCTGATCCTGTGGTCGCGCAGCCTCTATGGCCGGTCCGATTTCGGGGTGAACAAGGCCCGGCTGGAGGCATGGCTGGCCGCACTGGACGCGCGGCTGCGGACACCCTGAACGAAGAACGCCCCGCACAACGCGGGGCGTGGCGTCGGCCGTGGGGCAGTCTGCCTCAGCAGCGGGTGACCCAGCCCGAGGTGGTATAAACGCGGGTGCATTTGGACTGGGCCTCGGCATCGCCGATGGACAGGAGCGGAACGGCGACTGTGGCCAGCAGGGCCAGGGCCAGGGTGAGGGCGATTTTACGCAGCATCTTGGGTTCCTCGTGACGCGTCCGCACGGGACGCACGGTGGGCCAGCCGCCCGTTGCGCACCGGATCATTTCGTGGCGCGACGTGGCCCTGGGGTACAATAAATCGACGAGGGAAATGGCGGCAAGGGTGCCGTGTAGAAATTTTGCGCGCTATTGCGATTCTTGCGCCGCCACGACCACCGCCAGCACGGCGGCGCCATAGCGCAGCAGCTTGGAGGCGCCGACGCCCTTCACCTCGCCCAGTTCCACCATCGCGCGCGGGCGGACGGCGGCGATTTCGCGCAGCGTGGTGTCGTGGAAGATGACGTAGGGTGGCACGCTTTGGGCCTTGGCCTCTGTGGCGCGCCATTGGCGCAGCGACTCGAACAGGCTGGCCGCCTCGGGCGAGCCGGTGGCTTCCAGCACGGCAGCGGCGCGCTGGGCGCGGATGCGCGGGCGCGGGCCGGCCAGGATGTCCTCGCGCAGCATCACCGTCTCCTGGCCCTTCAGGATCGGGCGGGCCTTTTCGTCGACCAGGCCGATGGTGGCGAACTCGCCGCTGTCCACGCTTAACGCTCCGCGGGCGATCAACTGGCGGATGACGCCGCGCCAGAAATCCTTGCTGCGGTCCGCACCCACGCCGAAGGTCGGCAGGCGGTCGTGGCCGCATTGGGCGATCATGTCGGTCATCTTGCCCATCAGCACGGAGATGACGTGCAGGGCGCCGAAGCGCTGGCCGGTGCGGTAGACTGCTGACAGCGCCTTCTGCGCGTCGATCGTGCCGTCGAACAGGCCGACCGGGCTCTGGCAGTTGTCGCAATGGCCGCAGGGGGCGAGCAAGTCCTCGCCGAAGCAGGCAAGCAGCTGGCGGGTGCGGCATTCGGTGGTCTCGGTCAGCGAGATCATCGCCTCCAGCCGGGCGCGCATGCTGCGCTTCTGTTCCTCGGGTGCGGCGGAGGAATTGAGCCAGTAGCGGGCACGGGCGATGTCTTCGCCGCCATACAGCAGCAGCGTTTCGCTGACCTCGCCGTCGCGCCCGGCGCGGCCGATCTGCTGGTAGTAGGCCTCCGGGCTGTCGGGCATGTCGAGATGGGCGACGAAGCGGACGTCCGGGCGGTCGATGCCCATGCCGAAGGCGATGGTGGCGACGACGACGACGGATTCGCCGGAGCGGAAGCGGCGGGCGGCCTCGCGCTTGGTGCCAGGATCGAGCCCGGCATGAAAGGCAACGGCCTGGATACCTTTGGAATTGAGGGATTCCGCCATGCGCTCGGTCTTGTTGCGGCTGCCGCAATAGACGATGCCGGCATCGCCTTGGTGGCGCTTCAGCAGGGCGAGCAATTGCTGCGTCTCTCCGCTTTTCGCCTCGGCGGACAAATGCAGGTTGGGCCGGTGGAAGCTGGCGGCGAACACCTCGGCCCGGGGCATGTCCAGCGCCGCGAGGATGTCCTCGCGGGTGCGCGGGTCGGCGGTGGCGGTAAGTGCCATGCGCGGCACGCCGGGGAACAGATGGGCGAGGCGGGCGAGGTCGCGGTATTCGGGGCGGAACTCGTGGCCCCACTGGCTAACGCAATGCGCCTCGTCGATGGCGACCAGGGCGATTTCCTGGCGCTGCAGGCGCTCCAGCGTGCCCGGGGAGAGCAGGCGCTCGGGCGAGACGTAGATCAGGTCGAGCATGCCGGCATCGAGTTCGCGGCCGATGCGGCGGTGTTCCTCGGGCTCCAGCTCCGAATGCAGGGCCGCGGCGGCGACGCCGACCTGGCGCAGGGCGGCGACCTGATCGTCCATCAGCGCGATCAGCGGCGAGATCACGACGGCGGTGCCGTGGCGCACCAGGGCGGGGATCTGGTAGCACAGCGACTTGCCACCGCCGGTGGGCATCAGCACCAGCGCATCGCCGCCGGCCAGCACGTGGCCGATCGCCTGTTCCTGCAGGCCGCGGAAGCTCGGATAGCCGAACACGCGGCGCAGGACGGCGCGGGCCTCGTCGGAGAGCGCAGCGTCGGGCAGCGCAGCATCGGGCGGGGCGGCATGCAGCGAAAGCACGGTGGAGTCCATGGTCTTCCTCAAGGCGCGCGGACGACGATCTCCACCCGCCGGGCTTCCTGCGTCGAGCCGACGGAGGATACCGAGCCTTCGCCAATGCGGGAAATGCGCGCGGGCGCGATGCCGGCGGCCTCAAGCCGGTCGCTGACGAGCTGGGCGCGCAGCAGCGAGAGGTAGAGGTTGGCGCGCGGACTGCCCTCGGTGCTGGCGAAGCCGACCACGTCCACGCGCATCGCCGGGTTCTGCCGGGCGTGGTTCGCCGCGGCGGCCAGGACGTCGGACGCCGCCGGGTCGAGTTCGGCGGACCATTCGTGGAAGAAGACGAGGAAGGACTGGTTGGCCCGCGCCGGCGCGGGGGCCCAGGCGGCAATCGCGGCGAACAGGACCGTCAGCAATGTCAGGCGGCGGCGCATTCCCGATTCTCCAAAGCAATGTCTGCGACAGTAGGTGCGCCACCGCGCCTTGCCGCGTCAATCTCGACGCGCGCTTGGCGGCGGATCACCCGGCGGCGGAGACCGCGCGGCCGGCTGACAGGCGCCAGATGCGGTCCAGCCGTTCGACGCCGACCAGGCGGTGGGCGATCAGCAGCACGGTGCGGCCAGGGGCGGCGTCGTTCAGGGCTCGGAAGAAATCGCGCTCGGTGGCGGCGTCGAGCCCGGCGCAGGGCTCGTCCAGCACCAGGATCGGTGCGTCGGACAGCAGGGTGCGGGCCAGGGCGAGGCGGCGGCCCTGCCCGCCGGAGAAGCCCAGCCCGGCCTCGCCGACCCAGGTGTCGAGCCCGTCCGGCAGGGCGCGGACCACATCGGCGATGCGCGCGGCCTCCAGCGCGGCCCAGAGGCGGGTGTCGTCGACAGGTGCGTCAGGTGGCGCGCCGAGCAGCAGGTTGGCGCGGATGGTGTCGCTGAACAGGTGGGTGGCCTGGGACAGCCAGGCGATGCGGGCGCGGACGGCGGTGTCGTCCAGCTTCGCGATGTCGGTGCCGCCGAGCAGGATGCGGCCCTGCGCGGGGGCGGCGACCTTCAGCAGCAGGGCGGCCAGGGTGGACTTGCCGGCGCCGGACGGGCCGAGCAGGGCGACGCGGCTGCCTTGCGGGATGTCGAGCGCCAGGCCGTCGAACACCGGCGGGCGGTCGGGCGCCCCAGTGACTGGCACCCAGGTGAAATGCACGCCCTCGACGCGGATCGCGCTGCCGGCGGGCATCGGGGCGAGGGCGGCGGCGGGCGCGGGAAGGGCGTCGGCCAGTTCCAGCACGCGTTCGGCGGCGCGCGCCGCATGGCCGGCGGCGACGCCGACGCGCGGCAGCACGGCGATCGCCTCGAAGGCGGCGACCACCAGGAAGGCGGCGGCGGCAAGGCCGGCGCTGGGTTCGAACAGCAGCGCCACCAGCACCGCCAGCAACGCCGCCTGCCCGGCCAGGAAGGCGGCGGCACCGGCCAGCGCGGCACGGGTGGCGACGTCGTGCTGTGCGGCGAGCAGGGTGGCTTCGCGGCCCTGCACGGTCGCCAGCATCCGCCCCTCGGCACCGAACGCCCGGACTTCGCGCAGGCCGGTCACGGTATCGAGGCATGCGGTCCGCAGCGCCGCGAACGCCAGTGCGATGCGCCCGCCGGCCTGCCAGCTGGCCCGGGCGGCGAGCAGTGGCAGCACCAGGCCAGCGAGCAGGAACAGCGCGATCACCACCGCCGCAAGCCAATAGTTGTATTGCCCGATCCACCAGCCGAGCACCGGCAGCAACAGCGCGGCCCCGGCCGCCGGCACCAGGATGCGGATATAGAGAATGTCCAGCGCCTCGACATCGTTGACCAGGCGGGACAGCACGTCGCCGGTGCGCCGGAAGCCCAGCCCGCCGGCCGCGCGCGCCGACAATCCGCGGAAGAACCACACCCGCAGGGCGGCCAGGGCGCGGAACAGCGCGTCGTGGGTGGCCATGCGCTCGGCGTAGCGCAGCCCGATTCGCAGCAGGCCGACGCTGCGGATCGCGAGGGGGGCGGCCAACGGGGCGGCCAACGGGGCGGCCAGAATCGCGCCGAGGGATGCCGCGGCCACCATGCCGCCGGCCTGCGCCATCAGGACCAGGGCGGCAACCAGCGCCGCAAGCGAGACCAGCACGCCGGCGGCCAGCCATGCCGCATGCGGCCGCCACAAGGCGACGATGCGCAGCAGCGCGGTCATGCCACGCCCCGCGAGAGCCCGGCCCGGCCGTCGCGCAGATCGAGCCTCCGGCCAGAGAAGGCGTGTGCCGCGGCGGCGTGGCTGGCCAGCACCACCGTGCGGCCGATCGCCAGGCGCTTCAGCCCGTCGAGCACCTCGGCCTCGGTCGCGGGGTCCAGATGGGCGGTCGGCTCGTCCAGCAGCAGCAGCGGCGCATTGCGCAGGAAGGCGCGGGCAATCGCCACGCGCTGCGCCTGGCCGCCGGACAGGCCGTAGCCGCCCTCGCCCACCTGGGTGTCCAGCCCCTGCGGCAGGGCGGCGGCGGCGCTGTCCAGCCGGGCGAAGCGGGCGGCTTCCTCGATTTCGGCGTCGCTGGCCTCGGGGCGGGCGAAGCGGATGTTATCGCGGATGCTGGCGCCGAACAGCACCGGTCGCTGGCCGATCCAGGCGACCAGGCGGGAATGGGCGGCGGGCACCAGGGTCGCGATGTCCGCGCCGTTCAGCGTGACCCGCCCGCTATCGGGCCGCACGAAGCCGAGCAGGATCTCCAGCACGGTCGATTTGCCCGCACCCGAGGGGCCGGACAGGATCAGCGTCTCCCCGGCCGGCACGCGGAAGGACAGGCCGTCCAGCGCCGGGCCGCGGCTGGCATCCCAGGTCAGCCGCACATCCTCGAAGGCCACCGCCACCCCTCGCGCCGCGACGTTGCGCACCGGCAGCGCCGGCGGCTCGGGCGGCGGTGCCGGCAGGGCGGCGAGCGCCTCGGCGGCAGGGCCGGCATGGCTGCGGTCCTGGTAGGCGGCGGCGAAACCGCGCAGGGGCGCGAAGAACTCCGGCACCAGCAGCAGCACCAGCAGCGCGGTGCCCGGATCGGACAGCGTTCCGGACGACAGGCCCGCGGCATAGCGCAGCGCCAGCACCACCAGCGCGGCGGCGAAGGCGAGGTCCAGCGCGGCGGAGGACAGGAACGCCAGCGCCAGCACGCGCATCGTCCGCCGGCGCAGTTCGTCCGCCGCCCGGCCCAGCGCCTGCGCCTCTGCACCCGCATGGCCGGCCAGCACGATGGTGGCGATGCCGCGCACGCGGTCGACAAAGCGGGCCTGCAGCCGGGTCATGGCGGTGAACTGTCGACGGGCAGCCGCCGCGGCACCCAGGCCGGACAGCGCCATCGCAACGGGGACCAGCAGCCCGGCGCCGGCCAGCACCAGGGCAGCCAGCGGGTCGACCCAGGCGACCACGGCGACCACCAGCAGCGGCCCGCCGAGCGCGAGAATTGCGGCGGGGAGCCAGCGGGCGAACAGGCCGTCGAGCGCCTCCACGCGGTCCACCACCACGCCAGCGAGGTCCGCCGAATGCCGCGTGCGCAGCAAGGCCGGCCCGGCGGCCAGGATCGCGCCCAGCGCCTCGCTGCGCAACCGCCGCCGCGCCGCCGCACCGGCGTTGAACCCCGCCCGCTCGAACACCACGCCAAGGCCGGCGCGCACCAGCGCCAGCACCGCGAACAGGATCAGCGCGGCCAGCGCCCCGCCCGGCGGCGCCCCCTCCAGCGCCAAGTGCAGCACCCACGCGGCGCACATCGCCTGGCCGATTCCCGCCAGGGTGCCGAGCAGCCCGGCCACGACGGCCGGCAGGGCTTCGCGCCGGGCCGCGTGCAGGCGCTGGCGCAGCCAGGCACCGGAAGGCGCGTGCGGAGCCTCCCCGCCCGGGGGAGGCCGATGATCGGAATCGTCCATACAAGCCCAGGGTGTAGCCGAACCGCCGCGGTTTGGAAGCGGCGCGTATGCGCAGGGCGCCGCAAATCTAGTGCATCACGTCCCCGCCGTTCGGCGACAGCGTGGCACCCACATAGAAACCGCCCTGCGGCCCGGCCAGCAGCAGCGCGGTCGCGGCGATCTCCTCGGCGGTGCCGAATCGCCCGGCCGGCAGCCGCGCCTCGAACGCCCGGCGCCATTCGGGGCTGTTGCGGCGTACCAGGTCGGTGTCGATCGGCCCGGGCGCGATGGCGTTCACGCGCACGCCCTTCGGCGCTGCCTCCCACGCCAGAGCGCGGGTGAAGCCGGCGATGCCCGCCTTGGCGGCGCAATAGGGCGCGATGTCCGGCCCGCCCTTGATGCCGAGCTGGCTGGCCACGTTGATAATGCAGCCACGGCCGCGCGCCACCATGCCGGAATAGACGTTCTGGGCCATGAAGAACATGCCCTTCAGATGCGTGTCCAGGATCAGGTCGAAATCCGCTTCCGTCATCTGTTCAAAGGGTTTGCGGATGTTGCTGCCGGCATTGTTGAACAGGATGTCGACCGGGCCGAGCTGGTCGGCAACCCACGCCGCAAAGCCCCGCCCGGCCGCGAGATCGGAAACGTCGCAGCCGCGCTGCACCACGCGCCTTCCCAGCGCGGCGATCTCGGCCGCCGTCTCCGCCGCCTTGTCGTCGTCGTTCAGGTGGCAGAAGCCGATATCCGCCCCCTCCCGCGCGAAGGCCAGCGCCGTTGCCCGCCCGATGCCGCGCGACCCGCCGGTGACCAGCGCCACCTGTCCTGCCAGTTGCATCCAAACCTCCCGCGATGTGCAGTGGCGATGATGGCACGCCCGCGCCGGGCGGCGAACCGGAGGGTGCGGCATGCTGGGGGCGCTGGCGGTGGCGGCGGGCGGAGCGGCGGGGAGCCTGCTGCGCTGGTGGGCGACGTTGGCCGCGGCACAGGTCGGCTGGGTGGCGTTTCCCTGGAGCACAATCGCCATCAACGTCGCCGGCAGCTTCGCGATCGGCTGGTTCGCGGCGGCGACGATGCCGAGCGGGCCGGCCCCTGCCAGCCACGAACTGCGGCTGCTGGTGATGACCGGGCTGTGCGGCGGGTTCACCACCTTCTCCGCCTTCAGCCTGCAAACCCTCGATCTGCTGCGCGCCGGCGACTGGACGGCGGCGGCGCTCAATGTTCTGCTCTCCGTCGTGCTGTGCCTCGCCGCCGTGGCCCTGGGCCATTGGGTGGGCACGCCCCCTCCCTGATGCCCACGCCGTGATCCCCCGGAGTCCGCAATGCCCGACACCGACCTGCTCTTCCTATCCGCCGCGAAGGCCGCCGCCCTGATCCGCGCGGGCAAGCTCTCGCCGGTGGAGTATGTCGACACCGTGCTGGCCGGCATCGAGCGCGCCAACCCGAAGCTGAACGCGTTCTGCCACGTGATGTCCAACCATGCCCGCCGCAGCGCCGTGGCCGCCGAGCAGTCGGTGCGCCGGGGGGATGAGCTCGGCCCGCTGCACGGCGTTCCCGTCAGCATCAAGGACCTCGTGGAGGTCGACGGGGTGCCGTTCCGCCGCGGCACGGCGATCTTTGCCGATGCCATGGGCGAGAAGGACGACATCGTGGTGCAGCGGCTGCGCGGCGCCGGCGCCATCATCATCGGCAAAACGACCACGCCGGAGTTCGGCGTCAAGGCGCTCACCGACGGGCCGAGCTTCGGCATCACGCGCAATCCGTGGAACCTCGAGCGCACCCCCGGCGGCTCCTCCGGGGGTGCTGCGGCGGCGGTCGCGGCCGGGCTGGGGCCGCTGGCGCTGGGCACCGACGGGGCGGGCTCGATCCGCGGGCCGGCGGCGGCGTGCGGCCTGGTCGGCCTGAAACAGACGCTCGGCGTGGTCCCGCGCGAGGACCCGGCCGACGCGCTGGGCAACACCAGCTATGCCGGCCCGATCACCCGCACCGTGACCGACGCCGCGATCATGCACGCGGTGCTGGCCGGCGACGGCCACCCTGCCCCGCTCAGCATGGACCCGTGGGCGATCACGCCGGCACCGCAGGGCCGCCTGCGCCCGCTGCTGATCGGCGCCGAGGCGACTGGCCTGCGCCTGGGCTATGTCGCACGCTGCGCCAACCCCCGCGTGGCCGCCGACGTGACAGCCAACACCCATGCCATGCTCGCCACCCTGTCTGACCTGGGGGCGGAGGTGGAGGAGATGACCGAGCCGTTCGACTGGGCCGAGCCGCCGGGCCGCGTGCTGTATCAGGCCGGCATCCATGTCGGCATGGCGAAGTTCATGGCGCAGTGGCAGAACCGGATGGACCCCGTGACCATCGCCTTCGCCGAACGCGGCAGCCGCTTCACGCTGGCCGAGTGGCGGGAGGCGGAGTGGGCCCGCACCACATTGTTCCGCGCCGTGCAGGGACTGTTCGAGCGCTTCGACCTGCTGGTGATGCCGACCATGGCCCGCACCGCCCTGCCCGTCACGCACGATGCGGCCAACGACGAGGTGATGGTCGACGGCGTGCCAACCGGAATCACCCGGCAGGGCTGGACCGCCTACCAGTATCCCTTCAACCTCACAGGGCATCCGGCGCTGACCATCCCCTCCGGCTTCGGCGCCGACGGGTTGCCGACGGCCCTTCAGATCGTGGGCCCCTGGGGCAGCGAGACCGACATCCTGCGCCTCGGCGCCATGCTGGAGCAGGCGCGGCCGTGGGCGCAGCATCGCCCGCAGGTGACCGGCGCGGCCTGATCCGCCGGGGCAGCGCCTTCGGTTCACCTTCGCAACGCATTGCGTCTCTGTCACCGCCGCGAAAGGATCATTGACGGCCACGCAAGCCCCTGCCTAACGTTCCAAGCATAACGAGCGCCGAGACGACAATCGTCCGCGCCAATGGGGGAAACGCGCGGGGATGGACGATGTCGTTCGCCTGCTGCAGCTGGCCGTGAACGGAACCGCCGCGGGTTGCATCTACGGCCTGGTCGCCCTCGGCTTCGTGCTGATCTACAAGGCCACCGAGATGGTGAACTTCGCCCAGGGCGAGCTGATGATGCTCGGGGCGTTCTTCGCCTTCACCTTCGTCGGCCTGTGGGGCATGAACTACTGGGTCGGCTTCGGCCTGGCCATCGCCGCCACCGCAGCGTTCGGCTACGCGCTCGATGCGGTCGTGCTGCGCCGGGTGATCGGCCAGCCGCAATTCGCCGTCGTGATGCTCACCCTGGGCCTGGCATTCATCTTCCGCGCGGTCGCCGGGGCCATCTGGGGCTACGACGCGGTCGGCTTCCTCACGCCCTTCACCAACAAGGTCGCGAATGTCGGCGGCGGCGTGGTGCTCGGCCAGGACAACGTCTCAATCATCATCGGCACCGTCATTCTGTGCCTCGTGCTCTACCTGTTCTTCAGCCGCACCCGCCTGGGCATCGCCATGCAGGCCAGTTCGCAGAACCAGCTTGCCGCCTACTACATGGGCATTCCGGTGCGGACCGTCTTCTCGATGATTTGGGCGATCAGCGCGGGCGTTGCCGCCGTCGCCGCCGTGCTGCTGGTGCCGGTGCAGATGATCGACGTGAACATGGGGCTGATCGGCATCAAGGCCTTCGCCGCCGCGGTGCTGGGCGGCTTCGGCTCCATCCCCGGCGCGCTGGTCGGCGGCATCATCGTGGGCATCGTGGAGCAGCTGGCTGGCTACTATCTGCCCGCCGGCTCCATGGACCTGACCTCGAACATCGTGCTGCTGGGGGTGCTGATCGTCTGGCCCCAGGGCCTGTTCGGCCAAACCATCCGCAAGCGCGTGTGAGGGCCCGCCGATGAGCCTCAAGACCGACTACGCGCAGGATCTCACGCTCTACCGCGGCCGCCGCGACTTCGGGTGGTACGTGCTCCTGCTCGCAGTACTCGTGGCCCTGCCCTTAGTGGCCAGCGAGTTCTATGTCGGCGAGATTTCCTTCGTGTTCATCTACAGCATCGCCGGCGTCGGGCTGATGCTGCTGACCGGCTACACCGGCCTCGTCAGCCTGGGCCACGCCGCCTTCCTCGGCATCGGCGCCTATGCCAACGCGATCCTGCTGGCCAACGGCGTGCCCTTCGCCCTCTCCCTCCCGCTCGCCGGGCTGCTGTCGGCCGCCGCCGGGATCGCCATCGGCATCCCCACCCTGCGCATGAGCGGGCTTTACCTGGCCATCGCCACGCTGGCCTTCGGCAGCATCGTGATCCTGGTCGGCGAGAAATGGCACTCGCTGACCGGCGGGTTCGACGGCTTCCCCGTTCCCACCCCCACCGTGCTGGGCATGGCGATCCAGGGTGCTGCCGGCGTCTACTACATGGCGCTAGGGGTGCTGGTGCTGGTGTTGCTGGTCGCGATGAACATCCTGCGCGCGCCGCTCGGCCGCGCCATGGTGGCGATCCGCGACAGCGAGATCTCCGCCCAGTCGATGGGCATCAACCTGGCCTTCTACAAATCGGTCGTCTTCGCAATCTCCGCCGGCATCACCGGCCTCGCCGGCGCATTGTTCGGCCATTACGTCCGCCACCTCGCGCCCGACTCCTTCGGCGTGCTGCTGTCCATCCAACTGGTGACCATCGTGTTCATCGGCGGGCTCGGCTCGCTGCACGGCGCGGTGTTCGGGGCCGCCTTCGTCGCCATGCTGCCCCAGGCGATCGCCCTGGTGCGCGACGACCTGCCTTTCGGCCTCGGCCGCCTGCCGGGCCTGGAGCCGAGCCTGTTCGGCCTGATCCTGGTCCTGGTGATCATGTTCGAGCCCGCCGGCATCAACGGCCGCTGGCTGAAGCTGAAGCGCTGGGCCGGCGCCTTCCCGCTCCACCGCCGCGCGGCCTTCCGCCGGCAAAAATCCTACGCCAAGTCGGAGCGGCTGCGATGAACGCCCCCGCCGCCGCCCCTGTCACTACCCCCGCCCCTGCCCCCGCCCCTGGCGCCGGCTACTTCTCCTCCCGCGACCTGGCCATGCGCTTCGGCGGCATCCGGGCCGTGGAGGGCGTGAGCTTCGACGTGCAGCAGGGCGAGGTATTCTCGATCATCGGCCCGAACGGCGCGGGCAAGACCACCATCTTCAACATGATCAGCCGCATCTACACGCCCAGCGCCGGCACCCTGCACTTCGCCGGCCAGGACATCACCCGCATCGCGCCCCACCGCATCGCCGGCCTCGGCATCGCGCGCACCTTCCAGAACATCGAGCTGTTCGCCCACGCCACCCTGCTGCAGAACCTGCTGATCGGCCGGCACTGCCACTCCGGCGTCTCCATCCTGTCCCAGCTTGCCTTCCTCCCCTCCGTCCGCCGGGCCGAGATCGAGCATCGCCGCCGCGCCGAGGAAGTGATCGAGTTCCTCGGCCTGCAGCGCTACCGCGACCAGCTGATCGCCAATTTGCCCTACGGCGTGCGCAAGGTCGTCGAACTCGGCCGCGCGCTGTGCACGGAGCCGAAGCTGCTGCTGCTCGACGAGCCCTCCTCCGGCCTCAACGTCGAGGAGACCGAGGAGATGGCCTTCTGGATTGAGGACATCAAGAAAGACCTCGGCATCACCATCATCATGGTCGAGCACGACATGAAGCTCGTCTCGGCCGTCTCCGACCGCGTGATGGCGCTGAACCAGGGCCGCATCCTGGCCATGGGCACCTCCGCCCAGGTCCAGTCCGATCCCGAGGTCATCCGCGCCTATATCGGCGGCGAGCCCGAACCGGCCCCGGCCCCGACCCCAGCCCCGACCACGGAGGTCGCATGACGACCCCGCTCCTCAAGGTTCACGGCATCGACACCTTCTACGGCCCGATCCAGGCCATCCGCGGCGTGTCCCTGGAAGTGCCGGAGGGCCGCATCGTCACCGTGCTGGGCGCCAACGGCGCGGGCAAGACCACCATCCTGCGCACCATCTCGGGCGTGCTCGACCCCGACCGCGGCGAGGTCGCCTTCCAGGGCACCGACATCGTCGGCCTCACGCCCGACCGCGTCATGCGGGCCGGAATCTGCCACTCGCCGGAGGGGCGGGAGATCTTCCCCTTCCTCACCGTCGCCGAGAACCTGCGCATGGGCAGCTACACGCGCTCCGACCGCGACGAGGTGGCCCGCGACCTCGAGATGTGCTTCGGCTATTTCCCGCGCCTCAGGGAACGCGCCGACCAGCGCGCCGGCCAGCTTTCCGGCGGCGAGCAGCAGATGCTGGCGATCAGCCGCGCGCTGATGGGCCGCCCGCGGCTGCTCCTGCTCGACGAGCCTTCGCTCGGCCTCTCTCCGATCCTGACGATGCAGATCTTCGAGATCGTCAGGCGCATCAACCGCGAGCGCGGCGTGGCCATCCTGCTGGTCGAGCAGAACGCCCACATCGCGCTGAAAACCGCCGACTACGGCTACGTACTGGAGGTCGGGCGCATCGTCATGGAAGACACCTGCCAGCGCCTGATGGAAAAGGACGACATCAGGGAATTCTACCTCGGCCACAAGGACGAGGGCGTGCGCGGCCAGCGGCGATGGAAGAAGAAGAAGCTGTGGCGATAGGCATGAGCGACACCACCCTGCCTGCGATGGTCCAGGCCCGCATCGACGCCCACCCGGGCGAGACCATCCTGCGCCGCAAGGAGCGCGGCATCTGGCGCCCGATCGCCTGGGCCGAGCTCGGCGCGCGCATCCGCGCCATTGGCAGCGCGCTGCGCGCCGACGGGCTGGCCACAGGCGAGGTTGCCGGAATCCTGGCCGAAGCGGTGCCCGACTGGATCGCCGCGGACCTCGCCATCCTCTCGATCGGCGCGGTCAGCGTCGGCCTCTACCCCACCAACGCCGCCCCGGCCGTCGCCGCCACCCTGCGCGACTCCGGTTGCGCGGTCCTGTTCGTCGAGGGTGAGGAACAGCTGGACAAGGTGCTCCAGCTCCGCCCCTCCTGCCCCGCCCTGCGCCGTATCGTTGTTCTCGACATGAAGGGCCTACGCGACTTCGCCGACCCGATGTGCGAATCGATCGATTCCCTGGTCGCCCGCGGCGCGCAGGCCGACCGCGCCGACCCCACCGCCTGGGCGCGCGGACTGGCCGCCGTGGCACCCGACGATCTCGCCGTGCTCGCCTACACCTCCGGCACCACCGGCGAGGGGCGCGGCGTCATGCTCACCCACCGCAATGTCATGGCGCAGGTGGAAGGGGCCGCGCGCATGACCGGCCAGGGCCCCACCGACGAGCGCCTGGCCTTCCTGCCCATGTGCCACGTCACCGAGCGCATCCTGGGCCTGTACCAGTCGCTGCACACCAGAACCGTCAGCAACATCGTCGAGAACGCCGAGACGGTGCCCGAGAACCTGGCCGAGATCCGCCCCACGGTGATGATCGCCATTCCGCGCGTGTGGCAGAAGTTCTACGGCCGCGTCACCGTCGCCGCCGCCGGCGCCACCCGCCTGCAGCGCGCCGCCTACGACCAGGCCTTGGCGCTCGCCGCCGGCCCGGTGGACGCCGAACTGGCCGGCCGTGACGCCAGCCCCGGCGTCCTTGCCCGCCTCGCCGACGCGCTGGTGCTGAAGCGCGTGCGCGCCGCCGTCGGGCTCGACCGCCTGCGCGTAGCCTGGGTCGGCGGCGCACCGGTTTCGCCCGCACTGCTGCGCTGGTACCGCTGCATCGGCATCGACCTGCGCGAGGTCTATGGCCTGACGGAATGCGGCGGGCTGGCCACCGCGACGCCCGCCGGCCGTCTCGTGCACGGCAGCGTCGGCGCGGCCGTCCCGCACGGCGAAGTCGCGATTTCGCCCGAGGGCGAGGTGCTGGTGCGCGGCGCCCATGTCTGCGCCGGCTATTGGAGCGACCCGGACGGCACGCGCGCCGCCTTGGCCGAAGGCTGGCTGCGCACCGGCGATCTCGGCCGCATCGAGGCCGGCCTCCTCACCCTCACCGGCCGCGCCCGCGACGTCCTGACGCTCGACGACGGCGCACAGGTCAGCCCCGCCGTGATCGAAAACGAGCTGACCCTCAGCCCCTATATCGCCGACGCGCTGGTGCTGCGCCAGGACAGCGGCCTGACCGCGCTGGTGCTGGTGGAATACGACGCGCTGGAACGCTGGGCGCAGGAGGGTGGAGTCGCCTTCACCGGCTTTGCGAGCCTGCTGCGCGCGCCCGAAGTCGCGGCCCTGATCGGCGAGGTCGTCGCCCGCGCCAACGCCGCCGCCGCCCCCGGCCGCCACATCACCCGCTTCCGCCTGCTGGACCGCAACCTTGCCCCCGAAGACCCGGAGCTGACGCCGATGATGAAGCTGCGCCGCGGCGTGGTGACAGAGCGTTTCGGCCCGCTGGTCGAGGAGATGAACCGCGCCGCCTGATCCGCCGACAGGCGCGCGGTGGGGGTGCATACCCCACCCGCAATCGGCGAGGCTTGAGGAGGGACGAATGCGTCGAATGTTTCTTGCCGCAGCGGGCGCCATTGCGCTCTCCGCGGGGCTTGCCGCCCCGGCATCGGCCCAGGCCGTGCGCGGGGTCACCGACACCGAAATCGTGATCGGCACTTACACCGACCTCTCGGGCGTCACCGTGTCCTGGGGCGTCAATAACTCCAACGCCATCCGCATGGCCTTCGACGAGATCAATGCCCGCGGCGGCATCCACGGCCGCAAGATCCGCTACATCGTGGAAGACAACCAGTACCAGGTTCCCCGCTCCATCCAGGCCGCCAACAAGCTGATTAACCGCGACAACGTCTTCCTGCTGATCGCCAACGGCGGCACGCCGATGAACAACGCGGTCATGCCGGACCAGCTCGCCAAGGGCGTGCCGAACATGTTCCCGCTGACCTCGGCCCGCTCAATGTACGACCCCTACCACCGTCTCAAGTTCGGCCTCACCTCCTCCTACTACGACCAGATGCGCGCGGCCGTGAAATACCTGGTCGAGCAGAAGGGCCGCAAAGCCATCTGCGCCATGTACCAAGACACCGATTTCGGCCGCGACGTCATGGAGGGCGCCCGCACGCAGCTTGAGGTGATGAAGCTCAAACTCGTCGCCGAAACCGCGCACAAGCCCACCGACGCCGACTTCTCCGCCTCGGTCGCCAAGCTCAAGGATGCCGGCTGCGACTCCATCCTGCTCGGCACCATCGTGCGCGACACCAACCAGATCATGGCCGCCATCCGCAAAATCGGCTGGGACGTCCCCGTCATGAACCAGATCGCCGCCTATGACAGCGCCGTCGCCGAAGTCCCCGGCGGCGCCACGGAGGGCATGCTGTGCATGACCTCCGTCGTCTTCGTCACCCAGGACGACCCGCGCCCCGCGGTTCAGGCCTTCCTCAAGGGCTTCAAGGAGCGCTACGGCCGCGACCCGAACTTCGCCGCCCAGATCGGCTACACCGCCGCCACCACCCTGATCGAAGGCCTGCAGAAGGCCGGCCGCAACCTCACCCTGGACAGCTTCATCGCCGGCATGGAGCAGGTGAAGGACTACAAGGACATCTTCGGCTCGCCGACGATGTCCTTCGGCCCCAACATCCGCCAGGGCTCCAACCTGAGCTACATCGCCGTCGTCAAGGGCGGCAAGTGGGCGTTGGCAGACACCAACCCGGTCGGCTACTGACGCCGGCCTCCCGAACGGCCGGCTGGTCCGGCCATTCGGGCCTGAGGACACCACCAGGGCTCCGCCGCAACGCGGGGCCCACACGACCCGCTGCTCGGTGCGAGGGCGGACAGACGGGAAGCACGGCTGGTTTGCGTCTCGCCTTCCCGGGCACTACCCTCCCGCGGAGCAACGGGTTCGCCGCCGATGAACGTGCACGTCCCGCCCAAGGCAAGGCTGGTGATCGAGGTCGTCCACGACCTCGTCTGCCCCTGGTGCTACCTCGGCGTGCACCGCCTTCTGCGCACCCTGCGCCGGCGCCCCGACATCTCCTTCGAGCTCGCCTGGCACCCCTTCCTGCTCAACCCCGACATGCCCAGGCTCGGCATGGCCCGCGGCGACTACGTGGTGCGCAAGTTCGGCGGCGAGGAACGGGCCCGACGCCTCTATGCCTCCATCACCGAAATCGGCCAGGCCGAAGGCATGACCTTCCGCTTCGAGCGCATCCGCCGCACCCCCTCCTCCGTCGACGCGCACCGCCTCGTCCGCCTCGCCGCCCGCGAAGGCCGCGCGGACACCCTGGTGCTGGCGCTGTTCGCGGCGCATTTCGCCGAAGGCCAGGATATCGGCGACCCCTTCGTGCTCACCGCCCTGGCCGGGCGCTGCGGGCTGGACATGGCCGCCGCACGCGACTTCCTCGACAGCGACGCGGACCAGGATTCAGTCCACGCCGAAAACCTGCGCGCCCACCGCCTCGGCATTAACGGCGTTCCCTGCTTCGTCCTCGGCGGCCGCCACGCCATCGCCGGCGCCCAGGATGTGGAAGTGATCGAACGATTGCTTGATGTGGCGATGCTCGACGAATGAAAGCAAGAAGTTCTTTTTTGAAAAAAAGAACCAAAAAACTTTCGTTTATAAGAGAAGTTAGGCCTATGGAACAAAGTCTTTTTGCTTCTTTTGCTCCAGAAAAAGAAGACTTCCTTGCTCAACTTCGCCGCCGCGTCACGATCAGGCACGCCACCACGATCAGCCCCGCCCCGGCCCAGACCGCCACCGCCGGCACCTCGCCGAAGAACAGAAACCCCACCGCCGCCGCATAGGGCAGCGCCAGGTAGTCCACGATCGCCAGCATCCCCGCCCGCGCCCGCCCGAACGCCCAGGTCAGCAGAAAGTGGCCCGACACTCCCAGCACCGCCACCAACAGGAACACGCCCCACAACTGCACCGAGGGCGGCTGCCAGCCCCCCACCGCGAACGGCAGGGCGAGCAGCGCGGGCACTATGTGCAGGATCAGCACGATCGACCCCGCCGAATCCCGCTTCGCCTGGCGCCGCAGCAGCACGGTGTTCAGCGCATAGGTGAACGCCGAACCCACCGCCGCCGCAATGCCAACCGCATCGCCGCTGAACCCGTCCGTCTCCGACAGCGGCCCCCAGGCAATCACCCCCACCCCGACCAGCCCCAGCGCCACGCCGCCCAGCACGTCCGCGCGCAGCTTTTCCTTCAGGATCAGCGCGGCCAGCACCGCCACCAGCAGCGGCCCCAGATAGGAAAGCGCCAGCGCCTCCGCAAACGGCAGCCGCCGCAACGCGGTGAAGAACAGGAAGGTGGACGCAATCGTCAAAATCCCCCGCGGCGCATTCGCCCGCCACGAAGCCAGCGTCGGCCAGCCCGACCCCGCCCACCACACCGCCAGCAGCACCAGCGGAACGCCCAGCGCAAACCGCATCGCCACCACCTGCATGGTCGGCAAGCCCGCCGGTACCGCCTTCACCACCGCATCCATCGTGGTGAACACTATCATCGCGACGGTGGCCACCAGGAACGGGACCGCGGGGCGGGCGTGGTCGGCGGGGGGCATACGCGAGCGGCTCCAAGATAATATTCTTCCGGCTGACGGAGGTCTCACTCACCTTCTCAGCCGTGGCGAGTTCTCGCACTGTGAATCCCGACGCACCACCAAAAACCCCCAGCCGGGAACTGGGCTCGCAAAGGGTACTATTGTGGATTTCGCCAACAAGAACGCTTCCCTTGCGCGTAGCTTGTACGGACCGCCCGGCCAGGGATAAAAGACCGCAATCGCCCCCTAATGCGCCAGATTCCGGTCAAAGAACGCTGCCACCTCGGCATGGTATTCCCGTGTTTCCGGCACCCCGGGGTCAGCCAGATACTGGGCGTGCGACTGGCCTTCCCAGAGCTGCAACACCGCTTCCACCCCGGCCGAACGCAGTTTGCGGTGCATTCGCACGGTGTGGGACAGATACAGATCGCGCGTCCCGCTGGTCAGCAGCGCGGGAGGAAAACCGGTTACGTCGCCGTAGATGGGAGAGATCAGCGGGTCGGTCACGTCCCGACCGTTGGCGTAGAGCAGTATCGTGGCCTCAACATAGCCATCCCAGGTGCCCAGCACGTTATCCACCATGGCGTTCGTGAACAGGGTGTCCCCGGTTTTGGTCAGATCGACGGTGGGTGTCCCCGGGGCTATCGCGCCCGGCATGGGCAGGCCGAGCTGCTTGGCGCGGAGGAGCGTGGTGATGGTCAGACTGCCGCCCGCCGACATGCCGAAGACGCCGATATTCGCGGCGGGATAATCCTCGAGCAGGGCGCCATAGACTGCCACCGCGTCGTCGAGTGTCGCGGGGAACGGATGGTCCGGCGGCATGCGGTAATCGACGGAGATAACTCGGTACCCCGCCAGACCGGCCATCAGGATGCCTTCGCGCGTGCACGATTCGCCGGGGAACAGCACACGCGTGCCACCATGGAAATGCAGTAGGACTCGTGACTGATTGCGCGGGGGTATCGTTCGGGGCGTCAGGCAAAACACCTTCACGCCAGCGATCGTATCGGGCTCCGACCCGACACCCAGTTCCGACCGGAGCGCGGGTAGCTGAGCGGCCACCATCGCCGCGGAGCGGGCGATACGCTCCTTCCAGGCCGCGATCGTTGCCGGTACAACGTTGAACGCCGGGTCGGGTGGGCGCGCGATGATCGCCGCCAGTTCAGGGCTGACGGTAGGCGGAACGGGGAGCGTCCGTTCCGGCACCACGCGACCAGGGGGGACGGCGCCCCCCTCTTGATATCCGCTGTTCACGGCGCGCGACCTTCCCTGTTCCTATATCGGAAAGACAATATTCAAGGGTAGGCCTGTCAACCGCCCGTTCCCATATCCTTCGCCCATCGAAGATTCTTTGGTGATCGATAACACCATGCGCTCACCACCGCGTGCGCCACTCCACCGCCACCCCTTCCATCATTCGCGGCAGTGTTATCCCCGCAGGTCGCGAACATTAAAATCTCGGAGGACGCGGCTGCTGACTTTCGTGAACAAAAAGAAGAATCTTCCCTACCCCTAGTCCGCCCCCACCCGCACCAGCATCTTGCCAAAATTATCCCCGCGCAGCATGCCGCCCAGCGCCTCGGGCGCGCTTTCCAGCCCGTCCAGCACCGTCTCGCGATAGTGCAGCGACCCCGCCTTCACCCAGGGTGCGGCCAGCGCCCTCCACTCGGCGAAGCGTTCCGGCTTGTCGGACACGATCAGTCCCTCGATCCGCACCCGCTTGCCCACCACGAAGCCCAGGTTCGGCCCCGCCGGCATCTCGGCCTCGTTGTATTGCGCCACCATCCCGCACATCACCACGCGCGCGAACGCGTTCAGTTGCGCGAACACCGCATGCTGCAGCGCCCCGCCGACATTCTCGAAATACACGTCGATGCCGTTCGGGCACTCCTCGCGCAGCGCACTGTCCAGGTTGCCGACGCGGTGGTCGATGCAAGCATCGAAGCCCAGCGCCTCCTGCACCCACAGGCACTTGTCCGGCCCGCCCGCCACGCCGACGACGCGTGCGCCCGCCCGCTTGGCCAACTGCCCGGCCACGGAGCCGACGGCACCCGACGCGGCCGAGATGACAACCGTCTCGCCCGTCTTCGGCTGGCCGATATCCTTCATGCCCGAATACGCCGTCGTCCCCGGCATCCCCAGCACGCCAAGCCAGGCCGACAGCGGCGCCGCACCACGCTCCACCTTGTACAGCGAGGCCGTCGGCGACACGATATGGCTCTGCCACCCCCGCGCGCCCCCGACCACATCGCCCACCGCAAACCCGGGATCCCCGGACGCGATCACCTCGCCGATCGTCTCCCCGGTCATCACCTCCCCGGGCATGATCGGCGCCGCATAGGTCTGCACCTCGCGCAGCCGCCCGCGCATGTAAGGGTCGATCGACAGCCAGATCGTCCGCGTCAGCACCTGCCCCGGCCCCGGCGTCGGCACCGCCGCGGAAACGATGTCGAAATGCGCCGGCGTCGGCTCCCCCGTCGGCCGCTTCTTCAGAACGACGGAACGCTGCACATCGTTTGCCATCACGCCACCTCGGATTTCAGGACCAGCCGGCCGATCACCTTCCCGTCGCGCAACCGCATCAGCGCGTCGTTCGCCTCGTGCTGTGGCACCGTGCTCACCGGCAGCGCCGGCAGGCTGCCCTCGTTGGCCAGCTGCACCAGCTCGCGCAGCTCCTTCGGGTTGCCGACATAGCTGCCCTGAATGGTCAACGCCTTGATCGGCATCATCGGCAGCGCGACGTTCAACTCTCCGCCGAACAGACCCACCTGCACCAGCTTCCCACCCTTGCGCAGCGCATCGAACGCGAACCGCGCCGAGGCCGTCCCGTTCACCAAATCGATCACCGCCAGCGGCGGCCCGCCGCACGCCTCGACAATCCGCCCCGTCACCCCCTCGCCCGACCCGTCGACCGTTTTCGTCGCCCCGGCCTGTGCCGCCACCGACCGCTTCGTGGCATCGATATCCACCACCACGATGTTGCGATGCTTCAACGCCTTCAACACCGCAATCGCGTTCAGCCCCAGCCCGCCGGCCCCCACCAGCACAATCGGCTCATCGGGGCTGATCGGCATCACCTTCTTGATCGCCGAGAACACCGTGATCCCCGAACACGCATAGGTCGCCGCGATCGCATGCGGGATGCGGCCGGGATCGACCAGATGCCGCGGATGCGGCGCCACCACATGCGTCGCATACCCGCCGTGCTGGAACACGCCCAATGCCTTGCCCTTCAGGCACATGTTGTCGTCTTCATCCAGGCACGCTTGGCAGGTGCCGCAGCCCACCCACGGGAACACGATGCGGATATCGCCGACCTTAACGCCCGTGGCGTCCGGCCCCAGCTTCACCACCCGGCCGACGATCTCATGCCCCATCGCCACCGGCAGCGTCAGCCCCCGGTCGGTCAAAGTCATCACCTTGCCGCCGCCCAGGTCGTAGCGCCCCTCCCAGATATGGATGTCGGAGTGGCACACGCCGCAATACGTCGTCTCCAGCAACACCTCCGTCCCGGTCGGCTCCGGCGTGGGCAGCTCGATTTCCTGCAGCGGCTTCTCGTTCTCGACGACGGCCCAGGCGCGCATGGCGGATTCCCCAACGGAGTTGCTTCGGCGCAGAAAAGGCCCGCCAGCGTGCCCGGTCAAGCGCCTCCTTTCCCCGCCCGCTCCCCATCTCCCCGCCTCCCTGTTCCACTTGCTGCGGCGGAACCGGCGAAAAGCGGAACAGGGAGGCGGGGAGTTCGGGAGGCCGCCGCTACGTCTTCGCCAGAACCTCCGGATTGACCACCCGAACCGGCTTCCCCGCCAGCCACGCCACCAGGTTCTCCGCCGTGCTGCGATACAGCGCCGGCATGTTCTCCTCGGTCACATAGCCCAGATGCGGCGTCAGCAGCGTCCCCGGCGCCCGGCGCAGCGGATGCGCCGCGCCCAACGGCTCCTCGTCGTAAACATCGATCGCCGCCCGCACCCGCGCCTGCTCCAGTGCCGCCAGCAGCGCATCGGTGTCCACATGCCCCCCGCGCGACGTGTTCACCAGCAGCGCCCCCGGCTTCATCGCCGCAATCTCCGCCGCCCCCACGATCCCCCGTGTCCGCTCCGACAAAACCAGATGCACGCTCGCCACATCCGCCCGCGCGAACAGCTCCGCCTTCTCCACCCGCGTCACACCGACCGCCGCCGCCCGCTCCGCCGTCAGGTTCTGGCTCCAGGCGATCACCTCCATCTCCATCGCCTGCGCATACCGCGCCACCCGGCTGCCGATATTGCCCAGCCCGACCAACCCCAGCACCCGCCCCGCCACCTCGCCGCCCAGCGGCACCCGCCCCTGGAACCGCCCGTCCCGCATCTCGGCATCGCCGACGGCAATGTGCCGCAACGACGCCAGGATCAGCCCCAGCGTCAGCTCCGCCGTCCCGTGGCTGGTCCGCGTCGTCGTGGTGTTGCACACCACCACCCCCTGCGCCGTGCACGCCGCCGCATCGACGGCCGCATTGCGCGCGCCGGTGAAGCTCAACAGCTTCAAATCGGGCAGCCGCGCGATCACATCGCCCGAAAGCCGCGTCCGCTCCCGCATCGCCACCACCGCATCGAAACCCTGAAGTGCGGCCACCACCGCATCCGGCCCACCCAGATGGTCGCGGAAGAACACCAGCTCCGCCCCCGCCCGCACCGCCGACCAGTCGATCGCCGCCTCCGCAATGCCCTGCCAGTCATCCAGTATCGCGATGCGCGCCATCCCAAACCCTCCCGTGCGAACGCCAAGCGTGGCGAACCCCCGCTTTCCGCGCAACCCGCCATCCGCGTAACCCGTGGCCGTCAAGCCCGCGCCGCACCCTGGCACAGCCTGCCCCGCCTGCCTTATCTTCCACCGCAACGGAGGTTCCCATGTACACCCTCTTCGCCCGCCCCGGCTGGGGCTCTGCCATCGTTGAACTCCAGCTTGCCTGGTATGCCCTGCCCTACACAGTCGAGGACGTGGACAACCCCTTCACGTCCGAGGCCGCCCGCGCTCGCCTCGCGCCGCTCAACCCCATCGCACAGCTCCCCACCCTTCTCCTGCCCGGCGGCCAGCCGATGACCGAGAGTGCCGCCATCACCTTGCACCTCGCCGATATCGCCGGCACCGCGACCCATTCCCTCGTTCCGCCCGCCGGCGACCCGCTTCGCCCCGCCTTCCTCCGCTGGCTGGTCTTCACGGTCGCCAACATCTACCCAACATTTACCTACGCCGACGACCCCGCCCGCTTCGTCGACGACCAGGCCGCCCAGCCCGCCTTCAAGGCCCGCGTCGATGCCTATGCCCAACGCCTCTGGCGCATGATGGACGAGGCCGCAAATCTCCCCTGGTTCTGCGGCGAACGCCTCACGGCACTCGACCTCTACATCGGCGTGATGACGCAATGGCGTCCCAAACGCCCCTGGTTCGCCGCCAACTGCCGCCGGCTGCACGCCATCGCCGAAGGCACGGAAGCCCTGCCCGAACTGCGCGCCGTCTGGCGGCGAAACGTGGTGGCGTGGTAAGAAAATGAAGGAAGGTCTTCTTTTTCTGAAGAAAAAGAAGCAAAAAGACTTTTGTTCCATGGCATCGAGCCTCGCCGTCAGGCGTAGCAATGAAAGTTTTTTGGTTCTTTTTTTCAAAAAAGAACTGCTTTCTTCCTGTGTCCCTTCCTGACATGCACCCGGAACTCCGCCACGCCTGGCCCGTCATCGTCGCCTGCTTCTTCGTGGCCGTTCATGCCTGGACCTTCGGCTTCTACGGCCTGTCCGCCTATGTCGCGGCACTTCAGCTGGAGCAGGGCTGGTCCACGTCGCTCACTGCCGGCGCCACCTCGGCCTTCTACCTGCTCAGCGCCGTGCTGCTCGCCCGTGCGCCGATGCTGGTGCTTCGTTTCGGGCCACGGACCGTGCTGGTTGGCGGCTGCATCGCACTCAGCCTGGGTGCCACCGTCGCCGCCCATGCGACCTCGGTGTGGCAGCTGGTTGCCGGCTTTCTGCTGCTCGGCGCCGGCTGGGCCTGCACCAGCGTTGCCGCATTGTCGGCCGTCATCGCGCTGTGGTTCGACCAGCGCCGCGGCCAGGCGATGAGCCTGGCGCTGAACGGCGCCAGCGCCGCCGGCTTCACCCTCGCCCCCGCCCTGGTCTTCCTGGCGGACCGCAACGGCATCGCCTTCGCCGGCACCGGCATCGCGCTCGGCATGCTCGCCTTCGTTGTCCCGCTGGTGCTGCTGGGCCTCGCCGGCCCGCGCCCGGTCCACGCCCCCGCCTCGCCCGGCGCCGGCGCGCCCGACCTGCCGAGCCAGGCCGCCGCCCTGCGCAGCGCCCGCTTCTGGTGGATCGCCGCCCCCTTCGCCCTGGTCATCATGGCCCAGGTCGGGCTGGTGGTGCACCTGGTCTCCTTCCTGCTGCCACCGCTCGGCGCGCGCGGCGCGGGCGTCGCGCTGGCCCTCGTCGCCGTCTGTGCGGTGGTCGGCCGCGTGGCACTCGGCACCGTCGTCGACCGCATCGACCAGCGCCGCGCCGGCGCCATCGGTGTGGCCGTGCAGATCGCCGGCATCGCCCTGTTCATCGCCCTGCCGTCCCAGGTGTGGGCACTCACGCTCGGCTGCGTGCTGTTCGGCCTCTCGGTCGGCAACAACATCACCCTGCCGCCCTTGCTGCTCCAGCACGCCTTCGGCCGCGCCACCTTCGGCCTCGTCGTCGGCCTCTACAGCGCCATCGCCCAGCTCAGCTATGCCGTCACGCCGGGCCTGATGGGCATCGTCCATGATGCCGCCGGCGGCTACGCCATGGTCTTCGTCCTGGCCATCGCCATGCAGGCGGCCGGCGCCGCGCTGCTGCTGGCCGGCGGCGCGCGGGAACACCGAAAATAGCGGCACCCCAGGAAATCGCTTGCAGCGCCGTCGCAGGGCAATTATTCTAACGTCATGTTATACATCGTCGAACGCATCACCTGGATCGTGAGCCTGCTGCGCGACGCCATCGGGGTCCATCTGGACCGCGAGGCGCGGCTCGTCCGCGTCGTTTATCTCGGAACTCAAACGTTCGCCGTCCAGCCGAAGCCCGGCGCCCTGCCGCCCCTGCCCTACCAGACATGGGCCCTGCTGTTCCACCGCGTCACCCGCCTCGCCCAGCGCTTCGAGGCGCTGTTCCAGCGCTGGCAGGCCGGAACCCTTCCTCACCCGCGCCCGCAACGCCGCGCGAAACCCGCGCCGCGGCCCGATGCGCCAGCCCGCCCCAAGCTCCCGCGCCTCCCACGCGCCTTCGCCTGGGTGAACCTGCGCATCCCGGAATCCGGCCCGCCCGCCGGGTATCTCCACGCGCTGCTGCACGAGCGCGAGGCGGAATTGCGCGCCTTCGTGGCCGACGCCCCGCAAGCCGGCCGCGTCCTGCGCCCGCTGTGCCGGGCGCTCGGCCTGCGTCCGCCATCCTGGCTTGCGCTCCCGCCCCGGCCCCGCAAGCCGCGCCCACCCACGCCCAGGTGCCCGCGCCCGTCCCTCACCGATCCAGGCCTGCGCCTCCCGCGCAACGTCATCGCCGCGGCACGGGCATGGAAAAAAACCGGCGGGTGAGCCTCTCGGCACAACCGCGTGGCTTTCATTGCATTACAGGATTATTCCTACTTCGCCCGCGGATCCAGCGCATCCCGCAACCCATCGCCCACAAGATTAAAACTCAGCACCACCAGGAAGATCGCCGCCCCCGGAAACACCGCCAGCCACGGCGCCTGCGTCAGGAAGCGCTGCGCCGAATTGAGCATGCTTCCCCAAGACGGCGCCGGCGGCTGCTGCCCCAGCCCCAGGAACGACAGGCTCGCCTCCGCGATGATCGCGCCTGCGATCGCCAGCGTCGACTGCACCATCACCGGCGGAATGATGTTCGGCAGCACATGCCGCACCGCCACCCGCCACGGCGGATTGCCCAGCGCCCGCGCCGCCTCGACATAATCGTTGGTCGCGGCATCGATGGTCGCCCCCCGCGCCACCCGCACGAAGATCGGCGTCGCCGTGATGCCGATCGCGATCATCGCGTTCTGCAGGCTCGGCCCGAGGAAGGCGGCCAGCGCGATTGCCAGGATCAGGAAAGGCGCCGCCAGCATGGCGTCAACCAGCCGCCCGATGATCATGTCGGTCTTGCCGCCGACGAACCCGGCCAGCAGCCCGATCGGCACGCCCACGCCGGTGGCGATTGTCACCGAGATCACCCCCGCCGTCAGGCTCGCCCGCGCCCCCCAGATGATCCGGCTGAGCACGTCGCGCCCGTTCTCGTCCGTGCCCATCCAATGCGCCCACGATGGCGCCTTGCGGATCATCGTCCAGCTGGTCTTGATCGGATCGAACGGCGCGATCCACGGCGCAAACACGGCCACGACCACGAAGAACACAACCACCACCAGCCCCGCCACCGCCGCCGGGCGCGACATGAAGCGCCGCACCGCCATCCGTGCCGGAGACTGGCTCGCCACCGCCATCACGGCGCCGGCGGTGTTCGAAGGAGTGTTCGAAGGAGTTCCCACCACCGCACTCATGCGCCGCGCAGCCTCGGGTTGATCATGACATAAAGCACATCGGCCAGCAGGTTCAGTAGTACATAGACCGTCGCCGTCACCAGCACCACGCCCTGCACCACGGGATAGTCACGGTTGAAAACCGCATCCACGATCATCTTGCCGAAGCCGGGAATGGAGAACACCTGCTCCGTCAGCACCGCCCCGGACAGCAGCGTCCCGAGTTCAAGCGCCCCCAGCGTCACCACCGGCACCAGCGCGTTGCGCAGCGCATGCTTCGTCACTACCAGCCACTCCGGCAGTCCCTTGGCCCGCGCCGTGCGCACATAGTCCTGTTGCAGCGCGGTCAGCATGGCGCTTCGGGTATGGCGCATCAGCACCGCCGAGATCGCGTTGCCCAGCACGAAGGCCGGCATGATCGTGGTCGCCAGCGATTGCCGCCAATCCTCGCTCAGCGGCACATAGCCCGAAGGCGGCAGCCAGCCCAGGTGCACCGAAACCAGCAGGATCAGCATGATCCCCAGCCAGAAGTTCGGCGTGGACAAACCGGCCAGCCCGATGCCGTTGGCCAGGTAGTCCCAGAAGGTGTTCTTCTTCACCGCCGACAGCACGCCCATCGGCACACCGATGCAAACCGCGATCACGAAGGCCATGCCGGCCAGCTGCAATGTCACGGGCAGCTTGGTTGCCACCAGTTCCGTCACCGGCTGGCGGATGCGCCATGAAAAGCCGAGATCGCCCTGCAACACGTTGGTGATCCAGTAGAGGTACTGCATCACAAGCGGCTGGTCGAGCTTCAGCTCGCGGCGGATCTGCTCCAGCACCTCCGGGTCGCGTTCCTCGCCGGCCAGCACCAGCGCCGGATCGCCCGGCATCAGCTGTTGCAGGCAGAACACCATGATGCTGACCAGCAGCAGCGTGGGGAACACCTGCGCGATGCGGCCCCCGAGATGGCCTCTCATCGCGCGAACTTCACACCGTTGAGGCGCAGCATCCCGTCAGCCACCGGCTCGAAGCCCTCTACCTTCGCTGCCATGCCAAAGCTCCAGCGCGGCGAGTACAGGTAGATGATCGGCAGGTCCTCGCGCAGCAGCGAATAGATCTTGCGATAGCCCACCATCCGCGCCGCCATGTCCCCGGTGCTGCGCGCCTGGTCCAGCAGCGCGTCGAAGGCCACATTCTTGTACCCGACGTAGTTGGTGCCGCCCCCGGTGTACAGCAGGTCGCGCAAATTGCCGTCCACGTCCGGCCGGCCCGTCCAGCCCACCATGTAGCCGGTGAAGTTGCCCTTGTCGGCGGCATCCAGGCTCGAGACGAACTCCATCGTGTTCAGCTTGATGTCGAAGCCGGCCTCGGCGGCCATCGATTGAAGCACCTCCGCCACCTGGATCTGCTCGGCGCTGTTGATCACCGTCAACTGAAGGGTGAACGGCGTCCGCACGCCCGCGGCAGCCAGCAGCGCGCGGGCGCGGGCCACGTCGCGCTTCGGCTGCGGCAGGGTCGCGTCGAAGAACGGGCTGGTCGGCGGAACGGGATAGGCGTTCGGCGCATGCACGCCGGCAAACACCACGTTCACCAGCGCCTCGCGGTCGATGGCCAGGTCGAAGGCCTGCCGCACCCGCGGGTCGGTGCCGAACGGGCCGGGGGTGGAGGTGCCGCGGCCCATGTTGACGGTGATGCCGCTGTAGCCGAGCCCGTCGAACGTATGCAGCTTCAGCCGCGCGTCCTTGCGCACGTTGTCGGCATCCACCGGCGGGACGTTCATGTTCACGTCGACCGATCCCGCCCGCAGGTTGGCCAGCCGCACGGTGCTGTCGGCAATCGGGCGGAAGGTGATGCGCGAGAAGTGGTAGTTCGCCGCATCCCAGTAGTTCGCCACCCGCTCGATCACGATCCGGTCCTGCGCCACCCGCTCCACCCAGCGGTACGGCCCCGCGCAGACGGGATTGAGCGGGAAGTCCTTTCCGGCCGCCTCGGCTGCCTTCGGCGAAACCAGCACGCCGGCGCGCACGCCGAGCTGGCTGAGGAACACCACGTCCGGCGTCTTCAGGCGGAAGCGCACCGTCAGCGGGTCCACGACCTCCACCGCCGCCACGCTCGACACGTCGCCGCGCCGTGCGCTGCCCGGGTAGGTCGCATGGCGCTCGATGCTGTACTTCACCGATGCCGCATCCACCGGCGTGCCGTCGTGGAAGCTGACATTCGGGCGCAGCTTCACCACCAGCGTCTGCGGATCGGCCCATTCGTACGACAGCGCCAGCCGGGGCACGATCTCCATGCGGGCGTTGTAGGTGAACAGGCTGTCGCACATGTTCAGCATCGCCACGCGCTGGACATAGGCGCGCCCGATCGTGGGGTCCATTGCATCCGCGTCCTCCGGAAAGGCGACGCGCAACGGCGGCAGTTCCTGCGCCACCGTGGCGGGAGCAGCCGCGATGAGTGCCGCGAGGGCCAGGGTAGTGGCGGTGATCGAGGCGCGAACGGTCATGGCAGCGGCTTTCGTCGAAGAGTGAAACGGGGATGCGGCGGTCGTCATCGCGCGATCTTCATACCCTGCACGCGGATCAGCCCGTCGGGCACTGGCACGAAGCCCGACACCTTGGCGTTGAGGCCGAACAGATTCTTCCAGGCATACAGGTACATTACCGGCATCTCCTGGTTCAGCCGCTCGGCGAGCTTGCCGTAAAGCTGCTTGCGCTGTGACGGGTCGGTGACCGCGCGCGCCTGGTCGAGCAGGGAGTCGGCCTCCGCGTTGCGGAACCTGGAGGCGTTGAGCGGGCCGCCGTTGCTGTGGATGAAGCTGTAAAGGTTGCCGTCGGGATCGGCGCGTCCGGACCAGCCGATGAAGAACACCTCGTAGTCGCCGTCGTCGGAGTTCTTCAGCGCCGTGACCGTCTCGGTGGAGCGGATCTTGACGTCGAAGCCGGCCTCGGCAGCCATCGACTGGATCACCTCGCCGGTCTGGCGGGCCTCCGGCGCCGTGGTCACCAGCAGCTCGACCTGAAGCGGCGTCCGCACTCCGGCCTCGGCGAGCAGCGCGCGGGCACGGGCGATGTCGCGCGGGCGCGGCTTGATGTCGTTCGCGTAGTATGGGCTGGCCGGGGTCACCGCCTGGGCGATCGGGGTAAACAGGCCGGCATAGACCACGTTGATCATCGCCTGGGTGTCGATGCTGAGCGCGAAGGCCTGGCGCACCCGCGCATCAGTCATCATCGGCGTGCGCGGGCGCGTGCCGTTGGCGATGTTGAATGTCAGCCCCTGATAGCCGAGCCCGTCGGAGATCACCGCGCGCAGCCTGGGATCGGCCTGGACCTTGGCGACGTCGGTGGGTGCGATGCCCTGCATCATCTCGAGCGAGCCAGCCTGCAGATTGGCCAGCCGCACGGTGCCGTCCACGATCGGGCGGAAGATGATCCGGTCGAGATAAATCGCCCCCGTGTTCCAGTAGCCAGGAAAGCGGTCGAGCACGATCCGGTCCTGCGCCACGCGTTCGGTGAACTTGAACGGGCCGGCGCAGACCGGGTTGAGCGGGAAATCCTTGCCCGCCGCCTCGGCCGCCTTCGGCGAGATGATCATGCCGGCACGGTCGGTGAGCTGCGCGAGGAATGGCGCGCTCGGGGCCTTCAGGTGCAGCTTGAAGTTCAGGGCATCGACGATCTCCACGGTGTCGAGCATGGCGATCTCGGCGCGGCGCGTGCTGCCCTGCATGGTGAGGTGGCGCATCAGGCTGTAGCGCACCGCTTCCGAATCGACCGGCGTGCCGTCGTGGAAGGTGAGCCCGGCGCGTAGGCGGAAGGCGAGTGTCTTGGAGTCGACCCAGGAGAATTGCTCGGCCAGCTGCGGCACGATGTTCAGGTTGGGGTCGATGTCGACCAGCTTGTCGCACAGGCTGGCGAAGACGATACGTCCGATATAGGTGCGCGCCACCGTCGGGTCGAGCGCATCGGCATCGGAATCCAGGCCCAAGCGCAGCGTCGCCGGCTGCGCGCCGGCCGGGGCGACCGCGGCCCCCAGCGCCATCGCCGCGAGGGTGGCGAGAACAAGGGGGGTGGGCATGCGGCGTCGGGCCATCGCTCGTCCTTTCCTGTATCGGGAAGCACAGCGGGCGCGCCGGATTCATCTCCGTCGCGCGCCTGCCCCCCGTCGTGTTGTTCTTATAACGTCATCGTGCCGTCACCTGTCGGTCATGGCAAGGGTCTCCGGGGCGCCTTTCCGGGGGGAGTGGGCGGCGGCGGCGCGGCAGCCTAGTGTCGCGGGCATGACACCCTCCGTTCCCGTCGCCACCGACATCGTGCTGCTGGGCGCGGGGCACGCGCATGTGGAAGTGCTGCGGCGCGCGGCGATGCGGCCCACGCCCGGCGTGCGGCTGACGTTGATCGCGCGGGAGGGGCATACGCCATATTCGGGCATGCTGCCTGGACTGATCCGCGGTGAGCACGGCTTCGACGATGCGCATCTCGATTGCGCGAAAATGGCGATGGCCGCCGGGGCACGTCTGATCCTGGGCGAGGCGACGGGGATCGATCTTGTGCGGCGGGAGGTGATGGTCGCGGGGCGGCCCTCGGTTTCCTTCGATCTGCTGGCGGTGGATGTGGGCGGCGTGCCGGCGATGCCGGCGGGCGGCGGGATTGCGGTGAAGCCGATTGGGCAGTTCCTGGAGCGTCTGGCGGCGATCGAGGCAGACCTTGCGCCGGCGGCGCGGATCGTCGTGGTGGGGAACGGCGCGGCGGGTTGCGAGCTGGCGATCGCGCTGGCCGTGCGGCTGGCGGGGCGGGCGCGGATCGTGCTGGTCGGGCGTGGCGCGGTGCCGATGGCCGATGCGCCGGCGCGGGTGCAGCGCGAAGTGCGGGCGGGGCTGGTGCGGGCCGGGGTGGAGATCGTCAGCGGGGTAGATGCCGGCGCACATGACGGGGAGCTGCTTCCACTGTCGGACGGCGGCGTGCTGGAGGCCGGGCATGTGCTGTGGGCGACCGGGGTGGTGGCACCGGCGTTCCTGGCCGCGTCGGGCCTGGCGTGCGACGCGGCGGGGTGCATCCGGGTGGACGCCACGCTGCGCAGTCTCAGCGACGAGCGCGTGTTCGCCGCCGGGGATTGCGCGGCACTGGAGGGGGCGCCGCGGCCCAAGGCGGGCGTCTGGGCGGTGCGGGCCGGGGCGAAGCTGGCGGAGAACCTCGCGCGGGCGGCTGGCGGGGCGGCGTTGCTGCCGTGGCGGCCGCAGCGCAGTGCGCTGGCGATCATGGGGCTGGGGCACGGGCAGGCGGTGGCGTGGCGGGACGGGGTCTCGTTCGCGGGACCAGCGGCGCATTGGCTGAAACAGCGCATCGATCGGCGCTGGATGGCGATGTACCAGTCGCTGCGGCCGATGGCGGGCGCCGGGGAGGCGATGCGCTGCGGCGGGTGCGGGGCCAAGATCGGGCCGGAGGCGCTGGCGGAGGCGTTGGCCGGGCTCGCCGGGCCGCCGCGGGCGGATATCCTGGTCGGCATGGCCGAGGGGGACGACGCCGCGGTCGCGCTGCCGCCGCCGGGGATGGCGGTGGTGCAGAGCGTCGATCATTTCCGTGCCTTCGTCGACGATCCCTACATCTTCGGCAAGATCGCCGCTTCGCATGCGCTGTCGGACATCCATGCGATGGGGGCGCGGCCGTGGACGGCGCTGGCGATCGCGACGTTGCCGTTCATGCCGGGGCGGCGGATGGCGCAGGATCTGCGGGCGATGATGCTCGGCGCCGTCGAGGTGTTGCGCGGCGATGGCTGCGCGCTGGTGGGCGGGCACAGCGCGGAGGGGGCGGAGGCGTCGCTGGGCTTCGCGGTGACGGGGCTTGGGGCGCCGGATGGGTTGTGGCGCAAGGGCGGGTTGCGGGCGGGGGACGTGCTGTTGCTGACCAAGGCGCTCGGCACCGGCATCGTGCTGGCGGGGCATGCGCGCGGGCTGGCGCGGGTGGATTGGCTGGAGGCGGCGCTGGAGAGCATGGCGCGGAGCAACGGGGCGGCGGCTTCGGTGCTGCACGGGTTCGACGTGCGGGCCTGCACCGATGTGACCGGCTTCGGGCTGGGCGGGCATCTGCTGGAGATGCTTCGCGCGTCCGGGGTCGCGGCCGTGGTGGATGCCACCCTGCCGGCGCTGCCCGGGGCGCCGGAGCTGGCGGCGCTGGGGGTGGAGAGCACGCTGGCGCCGGCGAACCGGGCGATGCTCGACCTGGGCGATCCCGGGCTGTTGGCTTTGCTGGTCGATCCGCAGACCTCGGGCGGGTTGCTGGCGGGGGTGCCGGGCGGGCAGGCCGATGGCTGCGTCGCGGCATTGCGCGAGGCCGGGGTGGCGGCGTGGGCGATCGGGCGCGCGGTGGCCGGGCTGCCCGGCATACGGGTTGGTTGATCCGCATTCCCGGGCGCGCCACTCTGCGGCCGGACCAGACGAGGAACGCCGCATGCGCATCCACAGGATCGCTTCCATCCCTGCCGACGGCATCGGGCCGGAGGTGATCGAGGCCGGGCTGGAGGTGCTGGACGCGCTGGCGGCGCGGATGGGGGATTTCCGGCTGGATGTGACGCGGCTGGACTGGGGATCGGCGCGCTACCGGCAGACCGGGGCGTTCATGCCGGCGGACGGGATGGCGCAGCTGAAGGCGATGGATGCGATCTATTTCGGGGCGGTGGGCGCGCAGGACGTGCCGGACCATGTCTCGCTGTGGGGGCTGCGGCTGCCGATCTGCCAGGGGTTCGACCAGTACGCGAACGTGCGCCCGACGCGCATCTTCCCGGGCGTGACCTCGCCGTTGCGCGACGTGGGGCCGGGGGATCTCGACTGGCTGATCATCCGCGAGAACTCGGAGGGCGAGTACGCGGGCCATGGCGGGCGGGCGCACAAGGGATTGCCGGAGGAGGTGGCGACGGAGGTTGCGATCTTCACCCGTGTGGGCGTGGAGCGGATCATGCGTTTCGCGTTCGACTGCGCGCGCGCCCGGCCGCGCAGGCACATCACCATCGTGACCAAGTCCAACGCCCAGCGCTTCGGGCTGGTGATGTGGGACGAGATCGCGCTGGAGGTCTCGGCCGACTATCCCGACGTCACCTGGGACAAGGAACTGGTCGACGCGATGACGATGCGCATGGTGCGCAAGCCGCGGAGCATCGACACGGTGGTGGCGACGAACCTGCATGCCGACATCCTGTCGGACCTGGCGGCGGCCCTAGCCGGCTCGCTGGGGATTGCGCCGACCGGAAATGTCGATCCGCAGCGGCGCTATCCCAGCATGTTCGAGCCGATTCATGGCAGCGCCTTCGACATCACCGGCAAGGGGATCGCCAACCCGGTGGCGAGCTTCTGGACGGCGTCGATGATGCTGGACCACCTGGGTGAGCGGGCGGCGGCGGCGGCGCTGATGACGGCGATCGAGCAGGTGTGCGCGGCAGGCGTGCTGACGCCGGATATCGGCGGGAAGGCGACGACGAAGGAGGTGACGGCGGCGGTGCTGTCGGCACTCGCCGGGCTCAACCTGCCGCGGGCCTGAGACGGCGATGGCACAGGAGCCGCCACAGGCGCCGCGCCCGTCCCTGGCGGAGATCGCCGCAGGGGCGCCCGCCGCTTTGTCGCGCCGACGCCAGGCGCCGATGTCACGCGGGCCGCGCCGGAAGCGGTCGCGGCTGGTGCGTTGGCTGATGACGCTTGCGGTGCTGGGGATAGTTGGGGGGGGCGCGGGGCTGGCGGGGGTGGCATGGTTCCTCGACGACCAGAATCGCACCCCGCGAGAATGGGCGCCGTATGTCGAGCGCCGGGCCGGCGGCAACCATCCCCTGTTCGTGCAGGCCGGCGGGTTGATGGCGGACACCCTGCTTCGGCTGGATCGGCTGCCGCGGGAGGGCGAGCCGGTGGTGCCGCCGGGGGTTGGGGCCGCCGCCGCGCGGTCCGGCGCGCCGCCGCAGGTTATGACCAAGCTGGTGACCAACACCGCACAGCTTGCCGCTGCCCTGGCCGCGGCGACGCCGGGGCAGATCATCCAAATGGTGCCCGGCGACTACGCCATCACGGGGCGCGGCCTGATCCTCAACCGCCCCGGCGCGCCGGGCGTCCCGATCACGCTGCGCGCCGAGCGGCTGGGCGACGTGACCATCACCTCCCACGTGCCGGCGGCGTTCAAGGCCACTGCGCCGCACTGGGTGGTGGAGAATCTCGTGGTGCGCGGGGGCTGCGACCAGGGTGGCCACAGCCATTGCGAGCACGCGATGCATGTGGTCGGCGGGGCGGTGGGGATGGTGATCCGCAACAACCGCTTCGAGGACCTGAACGCGCACATCAAGATCAATGGCGAGGACGGGTTGTTTCCCGATACCGGGCGCATCCTGGGCAACACCATGGTCAACACGGTGGCGCGCAACACGCGCAATCCGGTGACGCCGATCGACCTGGTGTCGGCCAGCAACTGGCGGATCGCCGGCAATTTCATCGCCGACTTCCAGCGCCAGGGCGCGGGGGCGGCCACCTACGGCGCGTTCATGAAGGGGGCGGGCGAGGGCACGGTGATGGAGCACAACGCGGTGCTGTGCGAGTGGCGGCTGCGGCGGCGCAGCTATTCGCCCAATATCGCCCTGTCGATCGGCGGGGGCGGGACCTGGCCGGACGAGATCAAGCGCGACCTCGGCAAGTCCGGGCTGGAGCAGACCGGGGGGGTGATCCGCGACAACCTTATTGCGTTCTGCAACGATGTTGGCATTTACGTGAACAAGGGGCTGCGCTCGCTGATCGCGCACAACACGTTGATCGACACGTCGGGGATTGGCGTGCGGTTCGGCGAATCCTCGGCCGAAGTGGTCGGCAACATCGTGGACGGGGTGGTGCAGACGCGCGACGGCGGCACGGTGCGGCTGCGCGACAACCAGACTGCGGCGCTGCTCGGGCTGTTCGTGGGCTGGCATCCGGCGCGCGACCTGTTCCGCGATCCGGCGCGGCTGGACCTGCGCTGGCGCAGCCGGCCGGAGGCGATCACGAGCGGGGAGTTGCGGGCGGATCTGTGCGGGACGGAGCGGACAGGGCGGGTGATGCCGGGGGCGTTCGAGGATTTCGGGCGGTGCAGGTAGGAAGGAAGGCCTTCTTTTTCTGAAGAAAAAGAAGCAAAAAGACTTTTGTTCATTTGCCTTCTGCTTTTATCGTAGCTGATGAGTGAAAGTTTTTTGGTTCTTTTTTTCAAAAAAGGTAACTGCCCAGGTAGGCCCTTGCGGCTTCAAGCCAGCCTGATCCGTGTGATCAAATGATCTGGCTTTTGCATCAGAGTCTGGAGGACATCCCATCCCTGCTTTCGTGCGGTTGACAGCAGGG
>JANPIH010000336.1:0-4357 GCA_031424895.1 Rhodospirillales bacterium | reverse complement strand
GGCGATCGTGGCGAATGCGGCGCGGGGGTCGCTGGTGGATGACGGGGCGCTGATCGGGGCGCTGCGCAGCGGCCAGGTGGGCTTCGCGGGGCTGGATGTCTATGACGAGGAGCCGGCGGTGAACCCTGGGTATCTGGGGCTGGAGAACGTGGTGCTGCTGCCGCACATGGGAAGCTCGACCACAGAGACGCGGGCGGCGATGGGGGATTTGTGTTTGGAGGCGATCTCGACCGTGCTGGGGGGTGGGGAGCCTTGGAATTTGATCAAGTAAGATTCTTCTTTTTCTGAAGAAAAAGAAGCAAAAAGACTTTTGTTCATTTGTGCCGTGGATTCATGGTTGCAAATGGTAGAAAAATTTTTTGGTTCTTTTTTTCAAAAAAGAACGCGCTTGCTCTGGACGACGGCAAGAATGGCAAGCGCCAGGACCAGGGCAAGGATGGTGTAGCTGCGGTTCCAGTCGGTGGTGACGCGCCAGGGGTCGGCGTGGGTCCAGCGGGCGGTGGCGAGGGCGCTGGCGCTGAACGGGGTCATGCCGACGCCGACGCTCCAGCCGAGCATGCAGGCCAGGGCCAGGGTGGCGGGGGCGACGCCGAGGGCGGCAGGGTTCGGGATGGCGGCGCCGATGATGGCGACGACGGCTATGGGGTTGAGGCCGAGCAGCGCGGTGGCGATCAGGAGCGGGGGGATGGCGAGCGGGATCAGCAGGGGTGGGAGCGCGGGGAGGAAGCCGGCGAGGCCGCCCGTGGGCAGGGCGAGGCCGAGGGTGACGCCGAGGTAGCCGGAGGTGGCGAGCAGGGTGGCCTCGCCGCGAAAGCTGGGCAGGCGGGCGTGGAATTGGCGCAGGCGGCGGGCGAACATGGCGGCGGGGTGGCGGCGGCGGCGGAGTTGGGCCGCGGTCCAGAGGGCGCCGATGACGGGGACGGCGGCGGTGACGCCGGTGGCGAGCGGGGTTGCGAAGGCGAGGGCGACCGCTTCGGCCAGCGCAATGACGAGGGCGACAAGGGCCGCGATCCGCAGGTGGATGGTCCAGCGTTCGGTGGTGGGGGGAGCGGGGTCAGGCGTGCGGGGGAATTGCAGGCGGTCGGCCAGGGCGCCGGCGAGGAGGAGGAGCATGGCGGCGGCGAAGGCGACGGGCAGGATGGGGCGCAGGTCGGCGGTGGGGACGGCGGCGCTGACGACCACGGTCATGATGTTGAGCGGGCTCCAGCAGTTCATGGTGGCGAAGCCGCGATAGGCGGCCATGAGCAGGCGGCGGACCGTGTCGCGGGTGGCGGCGGTGCGGGCCAGCATGGCGCCGATGAGGTCGATGGCGCCGTAGGAGAGGATCATGGCGAACAGGTGGGCGCCGGAGGTGACGGCGAGGTAGCGGCGGCCCTGGGGCTGGGCGACGAGGTGGGCGCCGCTGCGGCGGACGGTGCGGCTGCGTTCGGCGGCGTCGCGCAGGGCACCGAGGGCGAGGAAAAAGGCGGCGTAGGCGGCACCGCGGCGGGCGCCGGCGGAAAGGGCGGCGAGCGGGTCGGGCGTGGAGAACGCGGCAGCGGTCCCGGCGAGGACGAGGACAGCGGCGATGGTCCGGATGCCCGGGCGCAACCTTCGTGCTTCGAGGGCGAGGTAGAGGGCGATCGCGATGCCCGCCAGGGTGCCGGCGGCGGGGAGGCCGACGAGCTGGTCGGCCAGGGTGGCGGCCCAGGCAAGGAGAAACACGGAGGGGCTCAGGGCCGGCATTCCGCGAGAGTGGCACCGGGGGCCTGGACAGTCGATGCGGGCGCGGCGAGGCTGGCTGGGTTTCCAGGGGATGCGCGATGCTGTTCGACTTCGAGACGCTTGCGGTGCAGGACCGCTACAAGCTGCTGGTGTCCACGGTGGTGCCGCGGCCGATCGCCTGGGTGGTGACGCAGGATGCGGGGGGGCGGCTGAACGCGGCGCCGTATTCGTTCTTCAACGTGTTCTCGGCCGATCCGCCGGTGGTGGTGTTCGGGATCGGTGGGCGCAAGCCGGGGGATGTGAAGGATACCGGGCAGAACATCCGCGAGACCGGGCAGTTCACGGTGTGCCTGGTGAACCAGGATGCGGCGCAGGCGATGAACGTGACGGCGATCGATTTTCCGCCGGAGGTGGATGAGCTTTCGGCGGCGGGATTGACCACGCTGCCGAGCACGCGGGTGAAGCCGCCGCGGATCGCCGAGAGCCCGGTGGCGCTGGAATGCGAGCGGTTCCTGATCGTGGAGCTGAACACCGACCGGGCGCTGGTGCTGGGGCGGGTGGTGGCGATGCATGTGCGCGACGACTGCGTGCTGGATGCGCAGCGCTGCCATATCGACACGCCGAAGCTGGACCTGATCGGGCGCATGCATGGCGGCGGGTGGTACACGCGGACCACCGACCGGTTCGAGATGCCGCGGATTCCGCTCGACGCGTGGAAGCCGGGCGGGTGATGCAGGGCCTGCGGCGGGGCTGACCAATGGCGGCGCCGATTTTCCGCCCGGCGCGCAATGCGCCGATGTTCCGTGCCGCGCGCGACGCGGCGATCGGGCGGCTGTGGGGGGCGATGGCGCTTTCGGCGCTGGCGGACCAGTCGTTCAACGTGGTGCTGAGCTGGGTGGCGGTGGTAGCGTTCGGAACGGCCGCCGGATACCTCGCGGTGTTGCAGGGGGTGGTGGGGCTGGGGGTGGCGCTGCTGGTGGGGCATCTCGCCGACCGGTTCGCGCCGCTGGCGGTGATGCGGGCGTCGTTGCTGTTGCGGGCGGCGGTGCTGGGGCTGGTGGCCGGAACCTGGGCGATGGCGGGGCAGCCGGTGGGGTGGGTGCTGGTGGTGGCCGTTGCGGTGCTGGCGGCGGGGATGGCGGTGTTCCGCCCGGCAGTGCAGGGGGCGTTGCCGGGGCTGGCGCGGGAGGCGGCAATTCTGCCGGCGGCCAATGCGCTGCTGGACACGACGGAGCGCATCGCGCGGCTGCTGGGACCAGGGCTGTTGAGCCTGGCGGCGGGGGTGGTGCCGCTGGTGTGGTTCGTGGGGCTGGAGATGGCGGGGTTCCTGAGCGCGGCGCTGGTGGTGGCGGGGCTGGCGCGGCGGTTCCCGGTGGCGCCGGCGCGAACGGTGCACGAGGGGATGACGACGGCCGTCGCGCGGGGGTTCGTGGCGGTGCGGCGGCATCGGCTGCTGTTCATGCTGCTGCTGATGACGGCGCCGATGAACGGGGTCTGGTATGCGGCGATGTTCCTCGGCACGCCGCTGATCATCGAGGCGTCGGGTATCCGGATCGGTGGCGCGGGGCTGGCGGCGTTCGGGTTGGTGATCGCGACCTATGGCGGGGCGAACCTGGCGGCGACGTTGGTGGTGGGCAATCTGGCGCAGCCGCGGCGGCCGGGGCTGGTGATCCTGTGGGGCTATGTGGTGCTGGGGGCGGGGATCGTGGGGATGGGGGTGGCCGCCATGCTGTTGCCGGCCGGGTGGGTGTTGGCCGGGCTGCTGGCGGGGGCGGCGGTTTCGGGCGCGGGGGCGCCGATGATGGACGTGGCGACGGCAACGGTGCGGCAGACAGAGTTAGCCCGTCGAGACCTGCCGGCGGCGGTGCGGGCGTTCATGGTGGTGAACTTTGTCGGGCTGCTGGGGGTGCTGGCGGTGGCGCCCTGGGTGTTCGACACGATCGGGGTGGCGCTGTCGGTGGCGGTGTGCGGAGGGGTGATCACCGCGATGGGGGTGTGGGGGCTGGTGTGGCGGGATGCCGGCGGGGCAAGGCGCGGCGTGGACGCGACTCGATAAGGCGCCGGATCGTTCGGTACCGCCCCTGCCTGGAGACCACGCATGATGCCCACCCGACGCGCCGCCCTTGCCTGTTTCGCCGCTGTGCTGCTGGCGCCCCCGGTTGCGTGGGCGCAGGCGCCAGCGCGGCCCGCCCCTGCCCCGGCACGGCCGGCGGTTGAGATGGTGACCGAGGCGAACCTGTCGCGCGACGGGCTGAAGGCGGGTTTCGACGCGGCGAAGATGACGACGGCGATCGACGCAGCGGGCAACCTGACGGTGGCGTTCCCGCAGGTGCGGGTGCACGTGCTGCCGGCGAAGGAGGTGGTGCGGTTGCTGGCCAGCTTCTCGTTCGCGCCGCGGGCTGCGATGCAGGAGAAGCTGGACCTCGCGAACCGGATCAACGACGGATACATCGTGGTGCGCGCGGCGGTGCCGGCCGATCGGGCAGGGGAGCTCTCGGTTGACCACTACATCGTGCTGGGGCCGGGGGTGAGCCGAGCGGCGATCGCGGCGACGACGCGGCGGTTTGCCGATGTGGTGGTAGAGGCGGTCGGGGCGCTGGATACGGACAAACTATTGAATTGAAGGAAGAATGTTCTTTTTTGAAAAAAAGAA
>JANPIH010000335.1:0-36171 GCA_031424895.1 Rhodospirillales bacterium | reverse complement strand
GCTGCAGCATGAAGCGGCGCAGGTTCGGCCCGAAATGCCCGGCGATGCCCTGCGGCAGAGCAGCGAGCACCACCTTGCCGTCTGGCGTCAGCCAGCGTTCCCGACGATAGCGGATCGCCTCGGCATGCAGCACAAGCTCCTACACCACGAAGTCCTCATAGCCTTTGAAGCGCGAGCCGGCGGGCACGTCCGCCTTTATCACCCGGTCCTCGAGGACCATCCGCGGCGCCGACTTCCCCCGCCCGCGCTGCTTGCCCGACGACACGACCGGCTTCGGCGCCGTCGCCTGCTCCATGCCGCTTGGCTTGATCGAAGGACGCCCCTTCAGGCCTTTCAGCCGCGCGATCTCGTCCCGTTGCTCAGCCACAACCGCCTTCAGAGCAGACACCTCGCCCAGCAGCCGCTCCACCAGGGACCGCAACTCGCCAGCCGATAGCTCGTCAATCTCAACAGGTGCTGCCACCCCAACGTTGAAACAGCTCCAGCCGCGTCGGGGGAATCAAAATCACAACAGGCCGCCCGGGGTTTTGCCCCGGCTACGTTTTTTGGTTCTTTTTTCCAAAAAAGAACTGCTTCCTTACCATCCGCCGATCCGGGGCCAGACCGCGACGATCTCGTCGGTGCCGTCGACGACGTAGTAGCGGTCGTGGGCGGCCGAGGTCATGCAGGTGTGGTTGGGGGCTATGCGGACGCGGTCGCCGATGCGGAATGGGGCGATTTCGGCCGAGGGGTCGAGGTCGACGATGCCGTGTTCCTGGTTGGCGCGGGCGACGAGGGAGCGGCCGAGGGTGCGGCGGCCGAGGAGGTCCAGGACGAGGCCGAACCTGTAGTCGTGCGGGGCGGATTCGGTGGCGCGGTCTTTCGAGAGGGCCATGCCGCCGGCGTCGATGACGATGCGGTTTTCGGCGGGGCGGCGGCCGATGACCGAGGCCAGGACGGTGACGGCGATGGAGTCGGGCGCGATCGTTTTGATTTCGGCCTGGAAGAGATCGCCGAACATGTAGACGCCGGGGCGGGTTTCGGTGACGCCGCCGAGTGCCCGGGCGTGCAACGCGGTGGGCGAGGAGCCGACGGAGACGACGGGGCATGCGTGGCCGGCGGCGCGCAGGCGGCGTGTGGCGGTGAGTGCTGCCTGGCGCTCGGCTTCGGCGAGGCCGGCCATCTCGGTGATGGAGCGGCCCGAGTAGGAGTGGCCGGCGTGGGTGAGGATGCCGAGGAGGCTTGGGCCGAGGGCGGCGCCGATGGCTTCGAGTTCGAGGGCATCGGCGGAGATGCCGCCGCGCATTTCGCCGCAATCGATCTCGATGAGGGCGGACAGGCGGCCCGGGTGGGCGGCGATGGCGGCGGCGACCTCGACATCGTCGGTGATGATCTTCACGTCGGCGCCGGCGTTGTTGAGCTTGGCGACCTGGTCGAGCTTCTGGGGCGTGATGCCGACGGCGTAGAGAATGTCGGTGATGCCGTGGGCGGAGAAGTATTCCGCCTCCGCAAGGGTGGAGACGGTGATGCCGGTGGTGGGGGCGGCCGGGTTGGCCAGGACCATGCGGGCGACGTCGACGGATTTCGCGGTTTTCATGTGCGGGCGCAGGGCCACGCCGAGGCGGCCGACAGCCTGGGCCATGCGGTCGATGTTGCGGGCGAGGGCGGTGCGGTCGAGGACGAGGCAGGGGGTGGGGAGGTCGGAAAGCTTCATGCTTTAGCTCCCTCGGGCGTCCACTCCACGTCCCGCTCCAGGGGGATGGCGGGGCGGGGGAAGTTCTGCCAGGGGAAGTGGTGGAGCATCGGGGTGGTGAGGCCGGGGGCGTCGACCTCGATGACCTGGGCGTGCTGGAAGAATTCGTCGAAGCCGCCGCGGAAGTGGCCGCGGGATTTGACGACGACGACGCGGGCCTTTGCGATGTCGAGGCCGAAGGATTCGAAGAAGGCGGGGTCGGCGCATTGGACGCGCTGGCTGATGACCACGACGATGATGCCGCCGAGGTCGAGGGCGGCGGCGCGACCGACATCGACGGTGCCGCCGGCGAAGATGCCGCGGCGGCAGTGGATGGGGCCGGGGTGCAGCGCGGTGATGGTGGCGTCGGCTGCGAATGGCTTGGAGAAGTCGTTCTCGACGGTGCGGTTGAAGCGGGCGGTGAAGCGGGCACCCTGGCCGAGGGCGTGGGCTTCGTCGGCGAGGGCGGCGTCGTAGATGACGCCGACGAGGGCGTTCCTGACGCCGGCGTGGTGGAAGGCTTCGAGGATGAACATGGTGTTGCCGCGGCCGCCGCCGCCGGGGTTGTCGGCGACGTCGGCGAAGATGAGGGCGGGTTTTGCCGGGTCTTCGGTGCCTTTGGCCAGCGCCACGGCGTCCGGCAATGAGGTGAGGGTGGGGAAGAACCTTTCCCGTCGCTCCCAGCCGGCCTTGGCGATCTCCAGGGCTAGGCCTTCGGCGGCCGCTTTATCCGTGGCGGTCACGACCACCGTCATGCCGTTGAAGGGTGTGTCGGCGTAGGCGAAGCCGCCCATGACGGAGACGTTGACGATGCGGCCTTCCCAGGGGGCCTGGTGCATCAGCTCCTGGCCCAGGTCGATCATCTCGCCATAGGGGCGGTTGGGGGCGTCCTTGCCGGTGAGCATGGTGACGGTGGGGGCGATGATCGGCAGGCGGACCTTCGCGATGTGGGTCTTCATGCCGGCGAGGAGTTTCTTGAGCACCTGGGCGGATTCGGCGCCGCGCTCGCGCATGTCCATGTGCGGGTTGGTGCGGTAGCCGATATAGGCGTCGATGGTGTCGATGCCGCTGTCGGACACGTTGGCGTGGAGGTCGAAGCTGGCGACGATGGGAACGTCGGGGCCGACGACGCGGCGGAGCATGGCCTGGATGGTGCCTTCGGGGTCGTCGTCGCGCTCGGTGAGGCCGGCGCCGTGCATGACGCAGTAGACGCCGTCGATACGGCCGGCGGCGCGCAGGCGGGTTTCCCATTCGGCCATCAGGCTGTCGAAGAAGCCTTGTTCGACGGGGCCGTTGGGTTCGGTCATGGCCAGCAGAAGGGGGACGGGTTCCCAGGGTTCGCCCCCGTTGGCTTGCATGGAGTCCATTTCCGCGATGAAGCCGGGGAGTTCGCCGAGCATGCGCGGGGCGGGGCCGCGCGCGTCCTCGAGGATTGTTTCGCCGCGCAGCAGGGTGCGGATGGCGAAGTCGTGCTCGCGGGTGACGGGGGCGAAGCGGTTGCACTCGATGGAGAAGCCGAGGAGGGCGATGCGGGGGCGGTTGGTGGCCCGCGCGGCATCGGGGGATGCGGTCATCGGTGATCTCCAACCTGCCGGTGGGCCGGCGTGGCGCGTTGGCCTAGGCGGCGACCCTGCGCAGAGTGAGCAGATGCAGGGCGAACAGCACGACGAAAACCAAGTCTAGGATCACCGCGATCCCGGCCTGGTGACCCAGGAAACGCCCGCCCTGCTCCAACACGAGGATGGCGAAAGCGAGCTTGCTCACCCCGGCGACAATCAGCACGAGCGGGCGCACCGCCGGCGTGAACGCGCCATAGATCAGCATTCCGCCGACCAGCGTGATCAGCACGCCCCAGTTGCGCACGATCAGTGCCGCGAGCGCGCCGTCCATGGTCTCGCCGAAGGTTGACATCAATGCCGCGGTTGGCGCGATCGCGGCGTAGATCATGGTGCAGGTCAGCGCACCCGCAGTCAGCATGATCCATTTGATTTGTGTTTCGACGAAGTTCATGGAGGCTGCCTTCATGTGGTGTCGGCATGCGGACACAGGTAGGTAACGTAAAGTTTGCCATTTGTAATAAACAAGGCTGTATCAGACGGTTATCGGACCTACGCTGCAATGTCACCCTTGAGTCGGGACATTGCTTAAGCTTTCGACCGGACAGGATCATCGTGACCGCATACTTGTCAATCATGGAGGGATATTCCCATGATCTGGGCAATGCGCGGCGTGGCCTTCAACCCAGTGCCGGTGAGGACGAGGACGGTTTTCTCGTTCGGCTTGATGGCGCCGGCTTCGAGCAGGCGGCGGAAGGCGGCTTCGGCCTGGGCGCAGGTGGGCTCGACGTAGATGCCGATGCGGGCCAGCGAGAGGGCGCTGGCGGCGATTTCGTCCTCCGTCAGCAGCACGGCGCCGCCGCGGCTGCGGTGCAGGGCGGCAATGACCTCGGGCAGGCGGAGTGGCTGGGCGATGGCGGTGCCCTCGGCGATGGTGGGCAGGATGGGGGTGGCGATGCGGTGGTCCTTGCCCGCCATGAAGCTGGCGGCGATAGGGCCGCAGTTTTCCGGCTGGGCGGCGAAGAGGCGGGGGAGTTTCGTGATGGCGCCGGCGCGGAGGAGTTCGTTGAAGCCGATGTCGCAGCCGAGCACGTTGCTGCCGGCGCCGCAGGGGATGATGACATTGTCGGGCGCCTCGAAGCCGAGGTCTTCCCAGAGTTCGTAGGCGAGCGTTTTCGTGCCCTGGAGGAAGAAGGGGTGCCAGTTGTGGCTGGCGTAGAAGGTGGTTTCGGCGCGGGCCTCGGCGGCATCCGACGTGGCCTGGCGGTTGCCGGGTATAAGTTCGACGGCGGCTCCGGCGGCGCGCATGGCGACGGTTTTGGCGGGCGAGGTGGATTCAGGGGCCATGATGGTGGCGGTGAGGCCGCCGGCCGCGGCATAGGCCGACACCGCCGCACCGCCGTTGCCGGAGCTGTCTTCGAGAACGTCCGTGATGCCCTGCTGGCGGAGGTAGGAGAGCATGACGGACGCCCCGCGGTCCTTGAAGCTGCCGGTGGGCATGAACCATTCGAGCTTCAGCAGGGCGGTGGCGCCGTGCAGCGAGCGGGGGATGAGGGGCGTGCAGCCTTCGCCCATGGTGATGGGATGTTCGGCCTGCATCGGCAGGGCGGCGCGGTAACGCCAGAGGCTGCGGGTGGTGGTGTCGACCTGGGCGCGGGTGATGCCGGGGAGGTCGGTGAGGAAGAGCGGCGCCTTGTTCGTGCCGCACCAGCGCGGGGTGTCCAGCGGGAAGGTTTCGCCCGAGCGGGGGTCGAGGTAGGCGACGGTCATTGGCATCTCCTGTTGGGCAGAGGCTGGCCAACGGGGGCGCAATGGTCAACCGTGCGCGCGGGCAACGGGAGGTGGATGTGCAGCAGGAGCGGCGGTGACTGCGCCATTCGGGACGGACGCGTCGGAGCTGAACGCCATCGCGCCGTGCGTGATCGTGGGGCCTGGGGATATCGGCCAGGCGCATTGCCCGGCGGAGAGCCTGGATATCGCGGAGCTGGAAGCGGCGGTGCCAAGGTTCATGCGCCTGGCGGAGCGTGTGGCACGGGGGATGTAATGGGTCGAGGGGGCAGGGGCGACGCCGCACAGGCGCGAAGACAAGGCGAAGGCCAGGGCTTTGCCCTGGACCCACCAAGGGCCGGCGGCCCTTGGAACCCCAATACTTGCGATTTCATGCCAACCGTTGGAATGGCCGACGACTCCGGCCATTCCAGGGGTTGGTGCTACCATCGTGGCATGACCTGCCTGGTTGTTCCGTGACCGACGTTCGCGTTGCTGTCGCAGTTGTCGTGGCGCAGGTGCTGGCGCAGATCGGCGCCTTCGCCTTGCCCGCGCTGCTGCCCGGTTTCATCGATCGATGGTCGTTGTCCGGCACCCAGGCGGGGTGGCTGATTGGCATCTTCTTTGCCGCCTATGTCTTGGCCGTCCCGATCCTCGTGGCGCTGACCGACCGCGTGCCGCCACGCCGCATCTACCTGGTCGGAACCGCCTGCACGGCGATCTCCCATCTCGGCTTCGTTCTGGTCGCCGAGGGTTTCTGGACTGGCCTGGCCCTGCGGGCGTTGGCGGGCGTCGGCTGGGCCGGTTGCTACATGCCCGGGCTCAAGTTGCTGGCGGACCGGCTGGAAGGAGCGGCCCAATCGCGGGCAGTCGGCTGGCATGCCGCGGGGGTCGGGATCGCTGGCGCGGCGTCGTTCCTGGTGGCCGGGTTGCTTGATGCGGTGGCCGGCCCGATGGCGGCGTTCCTGTTCGGCGCCGTGGCCGCGGCGATGGCGTTCGCGATCGGCGCCCTGGCCATGCCGCGCACCGCGCCGCGCCGCCAGGGCCCGCCCACCTCCCAACTTCTCGACATTCGGCCGGTGCTGGGCAACCGCGCCGCCATGGCCTGGATCGCCGGCTACACCGTCCACACCTGGGAACTCGCGGTGCTGCGGGCCTGGGGGGTCACTTTCCTGGCCGCCGCCATCGCCCGCCACGGCGCGCCAGCCTGGCTGCCCGACCCGAGTGTTCTGTTCACACTGGCCAGCCTGCTGGGTATTGCCGTGTCGCTGACCGGCAACGAGCTGTCCGTCCGCCTCGGCCGTGCCCGCGTGGTGGCGGCGGCGATGGGAACCGCGGCCACGCTGTCACTGTGCGCCGGCGCCTCCTTCGCCGTTTCCGCCCCACTCGCGGCGCTGGCCGTGATGGTCTGGAATGCGGCGATCTACCTCGACAGCTCCGCGCTGACCGCCGGCACGGTGCAGGCGGCCGAACCCGCCCGGCGCGGCGCGACGATGGGGCTGCATTCGATGTGCGGCTATGCCGGCGGCTTCGTCGGGCCGCTGGTCGTGGGCCTGGCGCTCGACCTCGCGGGGGACGACACCGGCTGGGGCTGGGCGATCGCCTTCGGCCACACCGCCCCGGCCACCCTGGCAGGGCTGTGGCTGCTACGTCGGCTTGGCCGCCCCTGACGGCACCGCGCGCAGCAGCAACAACGCCGCGAATGCCAGCGCGCAGCACGACCCCGTCAGCCACAGCGCCGGCAACACCCCGCCATATTCCAACACCAGCCCGAACAGGAACGGCGCCGTCGCCTGCAACAGGCGCGAGGGGGCGGAGATCAGCCCGGTCCGGGCCCCGTATCCCACCGGCCCGAACACCGCCAGCGGCAGCGTGCCCTTGGCGATCGTCAGCACCCCGTTGCCCATGCCGTGCAGCACCACGAAAATCGCCGCCGCCGGCCCGCCGAACAGCGCCAGCACGACCGCCCCGACCGGGTGGCAGAGCGTGGCCAGCCGCGCTGAAACCAGCGGATGGAACCGGCGCAGGAAGGTGAACTCCAGCACGCGCGCGCCCACCTGCGCCGGCCCTATCAGCGCACCGGCCGCGATCGCCACCGCCGGCGCCGTTCCCGCCGCCTCCAGCAGCACCGGCAGGTGGGCGGCCATCGCGCCGGCCACGAACCACGTTGTTGCGAACACCACCGCCAGCAGCGGCATGGCGAAGCGCGGCGGCGGCGGCCCGTCGGGTTCCGCCACTGCCACGACCTTCTCCGGCGGCGGGGCCTGCGGCACCAGGAAGCGGTTCAACGGCAGGCCCAGCACGATATGCAGCCCTGCCCAGGCAAGGCACGCCCCCCGCCAGCCCACCGCCTCCTCCAATACCGCCGAGACCGGCCAGCCCACCGTGCTGGCGAAGCCGGCGATCAGCGTGATGCCGGTGATCGGCCCGCGCGCCGCCCGCCCGTACAGCCCCGCCAGCGTGGCGAAAGCCGCGTCGTAGAGGCCCATCGAGATGCCGACCCCCATCACCAGCCAGCCGGCCGTCATCACCACCGGCCCCTGCGCCACCGCCAGCAGGACAAGCCCGGCCGCGAGCACCAGGTTCGAGAGAGTCAGCACCGCCCGCCCGCCCTTGGCGTCGATCACCCGCCCCACCCAAGGCGCGACCAGCGCCGACAGCACCAGGGCGGCGGAAAAAGCCCCGAACACCCAGCTCGACGCCAACCCCAGCTCGCGCGCCATCGGCACAGCCAGCACTGCCGGAATGTAGTAGGACGACGCCCAGGCCAGCGTCTGCGTCACGCCCAGTGCAATGACTACCGCCGTCGCGCCCTGCGGTGCGGAGGCGTTCATGGCGGCACCTGCGCTGAGGGGGGGCGGAGCCGAAGCGCCGACAGCGGACATCGCGACACGATCATGCGCAAGGCTACGGCCGCAGGCGCCGGCGCATCAATCCGGCTTCGCCGGATGCTACCCCGCGGTGCCTGATTCCTGCCGCCGCCAGGCCTGCATTCCCGTAATTCGGGCAACCGCGTCCAGCGTCTGGCCGTGCAGGGCGACAAGGTCGTGAAGGTCGGTCTGCAGCGAATCCACCTTTGCGCGCAGCAACGCGATTTCAATCCTCAGCTGGGCGGTGTCGTCCATCTTCATCTCCACGGCGGCACTCCCGCCAGGCCCGGCGCGGGTTGAACGCGATCGTGCCCGATCCACCCCATCGGCGCAATCGCGCGGCCGTGATGGCCACCCCGCAGCACCGCCTCCGCCCCGGCCACCGCACCGGCCACCGCACCGGCGCGACGCTCCGCGTGATGGTGATGTGAGCCGCGCCGCTGCAACCTGGCAGCGATGCCGGACCGGCCGGTTGCACCCAAAATCTATCATGTAACAAAACGAGAAATGCGTTCGTTCTGCATTCATCCACTTCACTAAACTATGAAGATGGTAAACTGTAAATATTTCTTTGCCGGGATCGTACGGCTTGTGCCCGCGTTCAAGGGGCGGGGATCGATTGGTATTGGAGATAAGTCCGTCATGGTACTACGCTATCCGGAACTATTGGGCGGAAGTGGCAATGAAGCCTTCAATGCCAACGCTTATGCCGCCATGTTCGGCCTGCAAGGACATGACGATTTTGGCGGCGTCTCCGCCATGGCCATCGGCGGCAGTGGCAACGACTACTATTCCATTGGCGTTCCCGCGATCGTGACGGTCATGGAGCGATCCGGAACGAACGACGCCGTGGCGGCCACCGAGATCGGCTTCGGCCGCAACAGCACCCGCGCCATCACGCTCGACTCCCGCCACCTCTTCCTGTTCGACACCGCCTCGGCGCAGGCCATGGTGCTGCTCGACTGGCAGCAGCCCGCCAATCGCGTCGAGGTCTTCGTTCTCTCCGGCACCACCTATTCCTACGACCAGTTCGCCGCCGCCATCGCCGGCTTCCCGCGCTACGAGGGCAATTTCACCTGGGAAGCAGCGTCCGCCGCCCAGTATTTCGCCCTCGCCCCCGGCGAAACCACGGCGGTGATCAATGAGTCGCTGAGTTACTACCGCGCCACTTCCATCATGATGGAACAACCGGCTTTCGCCGTCGCCGACGTGGCCACCGGCACCAGCGGCACCCTCGTCGCCATTCCCTATACCGGTCCGGTCGGGCATCTCGACCTGCAGTTCATCGGGGGCAACGCGGGCGAGGCGATCGTCGGCACCGTTTTCAGCGACTTCATCAATGCCGGTGGCGGCACCGATGCCATCGATGGCGGCCTCGGCGACGATGTCATCGACGGCGGCCTGAACTCCAATTTCCTCACCGGCGGCCATGGCCAGGACATTTTCTTCCTCGACGGCCGCGGCAGCGGCGCCACCTGGTCCACCATCACCGACTGGCAGCAGGGCGAGCAGCTGTCCCTCTGGGGCTGGACGCCCGGCCTCAGCAACTCGGTCTGGGTCGCCAGCGACGGCACCGCGGGCTGGACCGGCGTGACCCTGCATTGCGACCTGAACGGCGACGGCACCATCGAAACCTCGGTCACCTGGACCGGCCGTAGCCAGGCCGACCTGCCGACCCCCTATCAGTTCGACGGTCTGCTCTGGTTCGTCTGAGGTAACAGCGCCGGTCCGGCACCACCCTTCTCGGCTCCGGCTGGCGCCAGGCGCGGCGCTGCGGCCTACTTGCCGCGTACCGTCTGGAGCCGACCATGCCCGCCCCGATTCCCCTGCCGCTGGCCGGGACCATCGCCACCCTCGCCCTCACCCGCCTGGCCTTCGGCTTTCAGCTGCAAACCGTCGCCACCCTCGGCCCGGACCTCATGTTCCTGCTGGCGCTGGACTTCGCGGCCCTCGGCGGGCTGATCGGCGCCTATCTTGCCCCCGGCATTTTCGTCGCCCTGCCCAGCGGCTTCCTCGCCCGCCGCTTCGGCGACCGCGTGGTCGCGATCGGCAGCGCCTGGCTGATCGCCCTCGGCGGCGCGGTCGCGGCGCTGGCGGTGCAGGAGGAATGGGGCAGCGTGATGATCGGCCTTGGCCGCGCCATCGCCGGCATCGGTGCGGTCGGCATGTCGGTCATGCAAAGCAAGATGGCCGCCGACCGCTTTCCGCCCAAGCAACTGCCTGCCGCGATGGCGCTGCTGCTGGGCATGTTCCCGATCGGCCTCGGCCTCGCCCAGGTGGTGCTGCCGCCGCTCGCCGCCGCCCATGGCGTGGCAGCGGCCTTCTGGCTCGGCGCCGCCGTGGCCGCCGTCGCGGCGCTGCTGTTCAGCTTCGCCTGGACCGACGCCCCCCACGCCTCCCCGCGCACCCTGGCCTGGCCAAGCGGCCGGGAGATGGTGCTGGTCGCGATCGCCGGCCTGATCTGGATGGTCTACAACGCCGCCTGGTTCAACTTCATGGCCTGGATGCCCTCGCTGCTGGCGGTGCGCGGCCACGCGCCCTGGGTGGCGGACACCGTGCTGACCCTCGGCACCTGGGCCAACTTCCCGGCGATGCTGCTCGGCGGCTGGATCGCCGCGCGCTACGGCCGCAGCCTGGTCTTCGTCGCCGGCACCCTCGTCTGTACCCTCGCGGTCGCCGGACCTGCCGTGGTCGACGCGCCGATCCTGTGGGGCATCGTCTTCGGCACCATCGCGGCCATGCCCGGCGGGCTGATCGTGGAACTCGGCGCGGTGTCCTGCCGGCCGGAGAACCGCGCCGTCGGCATGGGGATCTTCTACATCACCTACTACATCGGCGGTGCCGCGATGCCCGCCCTGTGCGGCGCCGCCGCCGACTGGGTGGGGGACCCCGGCGGGGCGCTGGTCCTGGCCGGCTCGATCGCCCTCATCGGCATTCCGCTTTGGTTCCTCCACGCCCGCCTGCGCACCGCCTACGCCGCATTGTCCTGAAAGCGCTTCGCCAGGAAGAAACGCCCATGCGGCGCCGGATAATCCGCCAGCGCGCCGAAAACCTCGTAGCCGTGCCGCTCGTAGAAGGGCCGCGCCTGGAACCCGAACGTATCCAGCCACACCCCCACGCAGCCCCGCGCCCGCGCCTCCGCCTCCGCCATCGCCAGGATGCGCCCGCCCACCCCCTGACGCCGCGCCGCCGCGTCCAGCACGAACAGGTCGAGGAACAGCCAGTCGCGACGGACCAGCATCCATAGCCCGCCGTGGGATTGGCCCCCGCCTTGGGATTGGCCCCCGCCTTGGGATTGGACAGTGTCGTCCTCGGCCGTGATGGCCAGCGTCGCGCGGTTGGCGTAGGTCCCGAACAGTGCGTTGCCCACGGCCGTCAGCGCCTGGCCAATCACCGCCACGGCATTGGGCTCGCGTGCTTCATGAATTTCCAGCATGCCTGTGCTGACGGGGTGCGGCGGCATCCGGGCCAGGAAATGCCGGGCGTGGCCCCGAGGATGGTCACGCAGGGTGGCAAACTCCCGGTATCCAAGCCGGAGATAGAACTGCCTGGCGTCCGGGCTGGTGGTATCGAGCCAAACCCCACGGCAGCCTCGCTCTGCAGCCACTGCCTCGGCCGCGCGCATCAGCTGGGTGCCCATGCCGTGGCCGCGCAGCCCTGGCGGCACGAACAGCATCTCGACGATCAGCCAGTCGTAGTAGCTGATGCCAATCAGCCCGCCCTCGATCGCGCCGGCGGCATCGCGCAACAGGATCGACAAATGCCGCACCGGCTCGCGGCGGTCGGTGGCGTCGTCATTGTAGCGATCGATCATCGCGAACAGGTGCGCGCGGATCGCGGGGTCGGGCGCCGTAAGCAGGGTGAGGTTCATGGCTCGGCTTGCCGCATCCAGGGCCGGCGGGCAAGCTGCGGCGAACCACTCGGGAGTGAAATCGCCATGTCCGATCCCACCAGCCAGTTTGCCGACTTGTTGCTCGCCGCCCGCCAGAACATGGCCGCCGGCCGCATCGCCACCTTGCCGGACGGGCTGAAGCCCACAGACATGGCCGCCGCGCTCGCCGTCCAGCACGCGGTCGCCAAAAGCTTCACCATCGGCGGCTGGAAGGTCGGCGCCCCCGGCGGCACCAAGGCCTGCGGCCCCCTGCCGGCCGCCACCATCCAGCCGAGCCCGGCCACGCTGTCCCTCGCCCAGCACCCGCTGCGCATGGTCGAATCCGAGGTCGCCTTCCGGATGAAGTCCGACCTGCCGCCGCGCGCCACCGCCTACACCAAGGCCGAAGTCGCCGCCGCCATCGACACCATGCACCCGGCCATCGAGGTCTGCGAAAGCCGTTTCGTGGAACCGAAGGATTTCGACCTGTTCACCAACATCGCCGACACCCAGTCCCACGGCGGCTTCGTCTACGGCCCCGGCACCAGGGACTGGCAGAAGATCGACCTCGCCGCCCAGGCCTGCCGCCAGTTCGTGAACAGCGCGCTGGACGCCGAGCGCACCGGCTACCCGTTCGGCGACATCATGGACCTGATGCTGTGGCTCGCCAACGAGGGCAGCACTTGGGCCGGCGGGTTGAAAGCCGGCCAGTTCGTCACCTGCGGCTCCTGGAGCGGCGCTAACCGCGTGCCGCCCGGCGCCACGGTGCGCGCCGAGTTTCCGGGGCTTGGCGAGGCGGTAATTACCTACGAGGGGTAACGGCAAGGGCCGAGCGCCGCCCGATAGGAGCGACGGCATAAGAAAGACCGGGCTTTACCCAAACCCGCTTGGTCCGGCGCACGCCTTCGCGCGACGGGCCGAGCCCCCTGGACCGAGGACAAAAACTAGCCCCTCCGGCCGCTGTGTTGACGTGCAGGTGAAGCCGTGCTTTTCGATCTGTCCGGCGAGCTTTTTGGCGTGGGCCTCTGGCGAAGCGGTTTGCGCCGAGGTCGCGGTAGAACGTTCCGTACTTCAGCATGTATGGCCGGCGGTCAGGATTGACCACCTCTACCCGCAGTTGCTCGCCCACAACTGATCCGGAACGCCGCGGTTTCCCCGTCAGGCGTGTCGCTGGTCGCGCTTGACCAGCCGACCCTTGTTCCCAGCACCACGAACATGAGGCCGGTGGAACGGGCCGTAGCGTCGCTCATCAGCCGGATGGGTGGCAGTGCGCAGCCGGCGAGCCGGGACAGGACCGGGATGTTATGCGAGGCCGCCCCGGTGTGGCGCTTCCGGACGTCGCTGGAAGCTGACGAGGACCCGGAGCGAGCCTGGGACGCTGACGACGGCCTGTTCATCATGGAAGTCTTCCCGGCGTTGGCGCTCGCATCGCTCGGTCCGGGATTTTTCGGCCGTGTGGCCGGGCCAAGGTATAATCTTGGCCGTGCGACGACCTTCCGCGCCGCCGACTGGGTCAAGGTGGCGGAGATGGCGGCGGCAGAAACGAGCGGGTTCGGTTGCGTCGACCTGGCGGGGTGGTGCCGGGCAGCCGGGGCGCTGGCGAAGCCCCGGAAGGCGGACCAGGACATGCTGGATGCCGCGTTGTGCACGCCGATCGCCTTGCGCTGGCGCCTCGGGCCCCGGGCAGGACTCCCTCCTTCTTGGCGAGCTCACGAGCGGCTACATGGTCCTGCCCGCGAGCCAGACGGTGCGCGAAAGGCTGACGGCCGCCGCCCTGAAGTGCTCGGTGCCGGTCTGGTCCGCGACCCTTCGGTCGCCGACCAGACCGGCGCCTTCGAGCGTGGTTTTTGCCGACGGAAACGGGGCGCGGGCGCGATGCAACACCAGCGCGGATTGTCGCCGTCGGGCAGATTGAGGAGTGTTTGGGAGGCGCTTCGGGGGATGAGCGTGAGATAGACCCGCATTAAAAGCGCCAACCGCATCGCAAGTCTCTGAAGAGATTGGTGGGCGCACCAGGGCTCGAACCTGGGACCCGCTGATTAAGAGTCAGCTGCTCTACCAACTGAGCTATGCGCCCGACCGCCGCACTGGACAAGTGGCTAATGCGGAGGCGGGGTCATAGCAAGTGGGCCGGGGCTTGTGAAGGCCCCTAGAGCGAACGGTTCGCGCGGGCCAGCACCGCCTCGAACAGAACCTGCGCGCCGGCCGCCGCTTCCTCGGGCTCGATGCTTTCGGCCTCGTTGTGGCTGAGGCCGTTTTTGCAGGGGGTGAAGATCATCGCCGTCGGCACGTGGCGGGCCACATACACCGCGTCGTGCCCCGCGCCGCTGACGATCTCGCGGGCCGAATAGCCCAGTCGTGCCGCGCCCTGGCGCACCAGGTCCACGCACGACGCATCGAACGGCTGCGGCGGAATGCGGAACAGCTCGCTCAGCTGCCAGCCGACCCCGCAGGCGGCGGCGATGGCGGCGGCCTGGCGCTCGAAGGCCTCGGCGAGGCGCGCCACTTCCGCGCCGTCGGGGTGGCGGAACTCCACGCTGAATCGCACTTCGCCCGGGATCACGTTGCGGCTGTTGGGGGCGACGTGCAATTGCCCCACCGTGCCGCGGCCGTCCTCCCCGCGTTCGCGCATCATGCGGTCCACCAGGTCGATGATGCGTGCGGCGCACACCAGGGCATCGCGGCGGGTCGAGGGCGGGGTGGTGCCGGCGTGCGAATCCTGCCCGGTGGCGACCGCGTCGTACCACACCTGCGCCTGCGCGCCGGTAACGATGCCGATCTGCCTGCCCTCGCGCTCCAGGATCGGGCCCTGCTCGATATGCAGCTCGAAATAGGCATCGGCCGGGAAGGGCCTGGCGGGCTCCGGGCCGCGATAGCCGATGGTGTCCAGCGCCTGTTGCACCGTTGTGCCCTCGGTGTCGGCCAGGGCATAGGCCTTGTCGCGGGTGTACACGCCGGCCCATACGCCGGAGCCCATGAGGGAATGGCCGAAGCGGCTGCCCTCCTCGTCGGTCCAGTTGACCAGCTCGATCGGTGCCTCGGTGGCGATGGCAAGGTCGTTCAGCGTGTGGATCACCTCCAGCCCGGCGATGACGCCCAGCGCGCCGTCGAACTTGCCGCCGCTGGGCTGGCTGTCGAGGTGGCTGCCCATCAGCACCGGCAGGCGGGCCGGGTCGCGGCCGGGGCGGCGGGCGAACATGTTGCCGATCTCGTCGACGCGCACCGAAAGGCCGGCCGCCTCGCAGCGGGCGCGGAAATGGTCGCGGCCCTGGCGGTCGATGTCGGTCAGCGTGAGGCGGCGCACCCCGCCCTTGGCCGTGGCGCCGAAGCGGGCCATGTCCATCAGGCTGCCCCACAGCCGTGCTGCATCGATGCGGTGGTTGGTGGCGCTCATGCGGGTTCTCCGGAATACCGGCGCATCTTGCCCGCCGGTGGGGTTCCTGCAAGCTTCCGCACGAAGGAGACCCCCGATGCGCCCTGCCCTTGCGGCCCTGTTGCTGATCCCCGCGGTGCTGGCCCCGTTGGCCGGATGCACGCTGGTGGACCAGCGCAGCTTCCAAGCCGAAGCCTCGGCGCCGGGCGCGGAGGAGCTGGCGCGCGCCGAGGCCGCGGCCCTGCCGCTGATGTCGGTGCGGCTGGACCAGGAGGCGGCCTGGCAACCGGCGCTGGCCGAGGCAGTCCAGGCGGCCCAGCAGCGCCGGCCCGATGCGGCGTTCGACGTCATGGCCCTGGTACCCACCCAGGCCGCCCCCGCGGAGCAGGACCGACGGGTCGCCCAGGCCGCCGGGGATGCGCGCACGGTCGCCGAGGCGATGGGGGCCGCGGGCGTTCCGGCCGAGCAGCTGCGCCTGGGCCTGCGCGGGGACCCCGGCAGCCCGGCGCGGGAAGTGCGCGTGTTCCAGCGGTGAACACTGTTCCAGCTGTGAACACTGGCGCCCTGCCCGACCGCCCGACCATCCGGCTGAACGCCGGCGCCGACAGGCGGCTGCGCGCCGGCCACCCCTGGGCGTTTAGCAACGAGATCCGCATGGCGCCGGACTACCGCGCCTGGGAACGCGGCATGCCGGTGCGGCTGGAGGGGGCGGAGGGCTGGCGCTACGGCACCTTCATGTTCAACCCGCACAGCCTGATCGCAGCCCGCTTGCTGGACCGCAACCCGGAGGCGGAGATCGACGCGGGCTGGGTGCGCCGGCGCATCGCACGGGCGGCTGCGCTGCGCACGCTGTTGGTCGATCCGCGCTTCCACCGCCTGGTCCATGCCGAGGCCGACGGGCTGGCGGGCCTTATCATCGACCGCTACGGCGATGTCGCCGTGCTGCAGGCCAATACGGCGGGCATGGACCGGCTGCTGCCCGGGATCGCCGCCGCCCTGGTGGATGAACTGGGCCTGCGCGCCGTGGTCGCCCGCAACGATTCCGCCGCCCGCGCGCAGGAGGGGCTGGAGCAGTCGGTGCGCCTGCTGCACGGCACCGAGGCGGCGACGGTGGTGGAGGAAGGCGGCGTGGTGTTCCCGATCGATCCGCTCGGTGGGCAGAAGACCGGCTTCTTCTACGACCAGCGGCCCAACCGCGCGCTGGTGGCATCGCTGGCGCGCGGCGCGCGGGTGCTGGATGTTTTCTGCCATGTCGGCGCCTTCGGCCTGGGCTGCGCCAAGGCGGGTGCGGCATCGGTCACGCTGGTGGACAGCTCCGCCCCGGCGCTGGAACAGGCGCAGGAGGCCGCGCGGCGCAACGGGCTTCGGGCCGTCGCGGCCCGGCGCGGCGATGCGTTCGAGGTGATGGCCGAACTGGCGCAGGAGGGTGCGCGCTTCGATATCGTCGTGGTCGACCCCCCCGCCTTCGCCAAGACGAAGAAGGACCAGCCGAACGGGTTGCGCGCCTATGCCCGGATGGCGCGGCTGGCAGCGCCCCTGGTGGCGCCGGGCGGGTTCCTGTTCGCTGCCTCCTGCAGCCACCACGCGCCGCTCGACCTGTTCGCAGCCGCCATCGCCGAGGGGCTGCACCGCGCCCGGCGGGAAGGGGCGGTGGTGTTCACCGGCTTCGCGGGCGCGGACCACCCGACCCACCCGCATTTGCCCGAGAGCGCCTATCTCAAGGGGCAGCTGATACGCCTCGCCTGAGCCCGGCGGCCACGAAGGCCAGCGGCACTGGGCGGGCGCGATAGGCGTCGAGGCCACGGCCGAGGCCAGGCGCCGCGGCGAGCATGGTCGCCTGGGCGGCGCCGTTGGACAGCATATGGCCGCCGCCGCCCGGGGCCGGCGCGGGCATGGCGGGCGGCGGGGTAGACGCCACGCGCGCCGCCGCCGGCAGCCCGGACAGCGTCTCCCGCACCTTGGCGCGGTAGGGCTCGGCCCGCTCCGGGGTTTGCGAATGGTAGAAGCCGGCCGCCTTCATCCAGTCGCCGCCGGCCGGCCCCTCCTTGAGCTGGCGGAGGAAGCGGGCGGCGTAGTCGGCATTGGCCATCGGGTCGAAGCCCTGCTCCAGCGAAGCGAAGGCGCGCGGATGATGCACGCGATTCACCTGCATGCAGCCGATGTCGATCGAGCGGGTGCCGTCCGCCTCCGCCTGGCGCACGAAAGCCAGCGCCGCCTCGCGCGTGTCCAGCAGGGCGCCCCGCCCCTCGGCGTTCACCGCCCAGGGCCAGGGGTGGCGCTGGCCGGTGGCAGGATCAGTGCGCCCGCTCTCGACCAGGCCGATGGCCAGCAGCAGCCCGGCCGGGATGGCATGCGCCCGCTCGGCGGCGGAGATTGCCGCTCGGCAAAGTGTGCCTGGTGCCGATGTGCCGGGTGCGACCGCGGCCAGGGGCGGCGGCGATGGCGCGGCACGCGTTGGCACGACCGGCGGCGGAACGTGGAACAGCGCGTGCAACGAGGAATTGCCACGCATCGGCGGCATCGCGACGCCCCGCGCGGGCTCGGCGCGGGCGGTGGCGGCGACAAGACAGGCCAGGAGGAGGAGCGAAGACAGGACACGCATGCCGGTGCCCTTGCACGCGGCGGGCCAACGCGGTGGAGCATACGCGCAAGCAAGAAAGCAGTTCTTTTTTGAAAAAAAGAACCAAAAAACTTTCGCACCCGGCGCCCGACGGGAGGATCGAGCGCCGTGGAGAAAAGTCTTTTTGCTTCTTTTTCTTCAGAAAAAGAAGGCCTTAACTTTCTGCTACCGGGCCCGCCGCGCCGAAGCGACGGCCGCGGTCAGCGTGGCGAGGTCCACCGCCCCCGGCAGCATCTGGCTGCCGACCACATAGGCTGGCGTTCCCTGGATGTTCAGCTGGCGCCCAAGGGCGAGGTTGGCGTTAATCCTGCCTTGGATATCGGGGTCGCCCATGTCGCGCTGCAGCCGGTCCCAGTCGAGCCCCGCCCTGCCGGCTGCGGCGCGCAGGCCGGCCTCGTCCAGCGCCGGGGAGCCGGTCATCAGTGCCTGGTACATCTTCACGTAGCCACCCTGCTTGTGTGCCGCGAGCAGGGCGCGGGCGCCGAGCGTGCTGGCGGGGCCAAGGATCGGGAAATCCTTGAACACCACGCGCACATTGGGGTCGCGGCGGATCAGCTCGTTCACCACCGGCACCATGCGCCGGCAATAGGGGCAGCGGACGTCGTAGAACTCCACCACCGTCACGTCGCCGTTGGGGTTGCCGGCCACCGGGTCCCCGGGGTTGCGCACCAGCGCCTGTTGCAACTCGGTGATGGCGCCGCTGGAGACGTTGGATTTCGCCCGCTCCTCCTCCTCCTGCAGCGCGGTGATGGCGTCGCGCAACAGGCTGGGGTCGGTGCGCAGCGCGTCGCGGATGATCGCGATAATTTCCTGGCGCTGCTGCGTCGTGAAGCTGCCGAGCGGCGGCAGGGTGGCGGACGGCGGCCCGGACTGCGCCAGGACCGGTAGGGCCGGCAGCAGCAGCACGACAGCCAACAACAGCTGGCGCAAGAATGTGGGAAGGCGCATGCTCAGAAACCCTCGCGGTTCTCTTTTCGGACAGCGTTGCCCACGTCCACCGCGCGCATGCGCGGCGGGCCCGGTGGCAGCTGCTTTTCGGCCCGGCGGGCAAGCGAGCGCGCGCGACGAATATCCCCTAGCACCAATGCCTCCTCCGCCAAAGCGAGATCGGCCTGGCCCATCTCGCCCAGCCGGCCCCAGGCGACGCCCAGGCTGCGCCATGCGTCGGCGTCGTCGCGCTCGCGCGCCAGGGCGGATTGCAGGTGGCCGATCGCCTGGCGCAGCAGCGCAGGATCGCCGGTCTCGATCATCGCGCGGGCCAACGCGGCGCGGATCGGCGCCCATTCCGGGGCCAGCCGCGCCGCCTCCCGGTAAGGCCCGATCGCCGCCGCCCCGCGCCCGCCCTCGAACAGGATCTGGCCCTTCAGCTCGTGCAGCCAGGGGCTGCCTTGCATCTCCGCCAGCAGCCCGTCGATCAGCTTCAATGCCTCGTCGATGCGGCCGAGCCGGAACAGCGCGATGCCGCGGGCATAGCGGGCGGCAGGCGCCGGGTCGTCATCGCGCAGCCGCCGCAGCGTCACCGAACTGGGCTCCAGGAAGCCGCGCAGCTTGGCGCGCACCAGCAGGAAGGCGGCGCTCAGCCCGGCGGGCAGCGGTGCGTCGGAATGCGGGCTGCGGGCGATATGCGCGGTGACGGTCTCGATGCGGTCGCGCGTCAGCGGGTGGGTGCGCAGGTAGGGGTCTTGCAGCGTATCCACCAGCGCATCCTGGTCCTGGATGCGGCTGAACAGGGCGATCATGCCGCGCGCCGACCAGCCCATGCGGTCCAGCGCGAACAGGGCGGACTGGTCGGCGGCGTTCTCCATGCTGCGCGTGAAGCTGAACAGCCCGCGCTGGGCCAGTTGCTGGCCACCGAGAATCGCCCCCATTCCCGCGCCGGGGTCGCGCGTCGCCACGCCGGCAGCCACCCCGATCAGCATTGCGGCGACCGATTTCAGCATCGCCTCGCGCATCATCTCCGGCAGCTTGGCGAGATGCCCGCCGCGGATGTGCCCCGCCTCGTGCGCCAGCACGCCGGCCAGTTCAAGGGCGGAGTCGGCCTTGGCCAGGATTCCGGTGTTGATGAACAGGGTGTTGCCGGTGCTGACGAAGGCGTTTAGAGCGTCATCGCGGATCAGGATGATGCGGACCGAGTTGGGTTCGACCCCTGAGGCGCGAAGCAAGGGGTTTGCGAAGTTGCGCAGCAGCGTCTCGGTCTCGGCATCGCGGATCACCACCAGGCGCGGACCTGCCGGTTGCGCCCCGGCCGGCGTGCTCATCGTCCCAGCCGCCAGGGCCCCAGCCGCCAGCGCCCCAGCCGCCAGTGTCACGGGCGCGGACAGCACCGCGCCCAGCAATGTGCGGCGGTGGCAAGGACAGCAGGTGAACACGCGGGCCATCTCACATAGCATAGCAGCCCGCGCGCTGGCCGTCCTGCTTGCCGTCGGCCTCGCAACATCCGGCTGCGCCACGCTGGAGGCGGTGTCCGACCGCGTGATTCCCACCAATCGCCCGGCGGAGGGAACGGCCGGCTTCGTGCGCGGCTTCCTCGGCGCCGCAGTGGCCGACGAGCCGCAGGCCGCACTCGCGGCGCGCGCCGTGCTGGCGGCCGGCGGCACGGCGGCCGATGCGGCCGTGGCGGCCGGCTTCACGCTCGCCGTCACCCTGCCGTCGCGCGCGGGGCTTGGCGGGGGCGGGGCGTGCCTGGCCTTCGCGCCCGAATCACCGCTGCTCAACGCCGAGGCCGTCGTGTTCCTGCCCCCGCCCGGCGGCGGCGCGGGCGACCGGCCGGCGGCGGTGCCGATGCTGGCGCGCGGGCTGTTCGCGCTGCATGCGCGCTACGGCAAACAGCCCTTCGAATCGCTCATCGTGCCGGCAGAGCAGCTGGCTCGGTTCGGCGCCACGGTCAGCCGCGCATTCGCCCGCGACCTCGCCGTCGTGGCCGGCCCGCTCGCCGCCGACCCGGACACGGCGGACATTTTCCTCCCGCGTGGTCGCACCCCGGCCGAGGGCGACACCCTGATGCAGCCCGACCTCGCCTCCACGCTCGGGCAGATGCGCGTGGCCGGCGTCGGCGACCTCCACCAGGGCGGGCTGGCGCGGCGGATGGTCGAAAGCGCGCAGCGCGCCGGCGGCGGCATCACGGCGGCGTCCCTGCGCGCGGCGCTGCCGCAGTATATCCCGGCGCCGCGCCTGGCGCTCGGCGGCGGCGATTTCGTGGCCGTCCTGCCCACCGATGGCGGCGTGGCCGCCGGCCGTGCCCTGCGCGCGCTGGCCGCCAACCCGGCCGATGCCGACGCCGCCTCCCGGATCGCCACCACCGCCGCCGCGCGCTTCCGCCAGGGCGGCATCACCGCCCAGGCGGCGCTGGACAGCGACAATGCCGGCGTTGCCACGGCCTTGCCGCCGCTGCCCGCCTCCACCGGCTTCATCACCATGGATCGCAACGGCAACGCGGTCGCCTGCGCGCTGACCATGAACAACCTGTTCGGCACCGGCCGCGTTGCGCCGCAAACTGGCGTGCTGCTGGCGGCCTCGCCCGGCTGGATGCCGCCCCCGGCGTTGTCGGCGGCGATCGTCTACGCGGCGCGCGCACGCATCGCCTTCCGGGCGGCGGCGACCGGCACCGGCCAGGAAGGCGCCCCGCTGGCGCTGGCGGCGGCATTGCAGCAAAGCCTCGCCGCCCGCCAGGCGCTGCCCAACCCGGTGCCGGAGCCAGGCCGCGCCAATGCCGTGCTTTGCCCGGCCGGGCTGCCCGGTGCGGCGGACCAGTGCAGTTGGGCCGCGGACCCGCGCGGCGCGGGGCTGGCCGTGGGCGGCAGCAACTGATGGCGCTGAAGGTCGGCCGCGGCGCCGCGGCACCGCCCTTCATGGTGATGGACGTGATCACCGCCGCCAACGCCCGCCAGGCTTCCCTGCCGCCCGGCGCGCCGCATGTGATCCGCATGGAGGTCGGCCAGCCCGGCACCGGCGCGCCCGCGGGTGCGGTGGCCGCCGCCCAACGGGCACTCTCGGCCGGGGCGCCGATGGGCTACACGGAAGCGTTCGGCCTGCCCAGCCTGCGCGCCCGTATCGCAGCCCACGGCAGCGCCTGGTATGGCGTGGACGTGAGGGCCTCGCGCATCGCGGTCACCGTCGGGGCCTCCGGCGCCTTTCCGCTCGCCTTCCTCGCCGCCTTCGATCCCGGCGACCGGGTGGCGATGGCAACGCCGTTCTACCCGCCCTATGTCAACATCCTCACCGCACTCGGCATCGCGCCCGTGATGCTGGAAACCGGCCCCGAAACCCGCTTCCAGCCCACTGTCGCCCTGCTCGAAGCCTTGCACCCGCGCCCCGACGGGCTGATCGTCGCCAGCCCCTGCAACCCCGCCGGCACCATGCTGGCCCCCGCCGAACTCGGCGCCATCGCCCGCTGGTGCCACGAAAACGGGGTGCGCCTGATCTCCGACGAGATCTACCACGGCCTTACCTACGGCCAGGAACAGGCGACGGCGGCGGCCTTCAGCGACAGCGCAATCGTGGTGAACTCCTTCTCGAAATACTTCTCCATGACCGGCTGGCGCATCGGCTGGCTGGTGCTGCCGGAGGACCTCGTGCGCCCCGTCGAATGCCTGGCGCAGAACCTGTTCATCAGCGCGCCCCACATCGCCCAGGTGGCCGCCGAGGCGGCGTTCGACTGCACCGAGGAGCTTGAGGCCAACGTCGCCCGCTACCGCCGTTCGCGCGACCTGCTGCTCGCCGCCCTGCCGGACGCGGGCTTCGCGCGCATCAGCCCCGCCGAGGGCGCGTTCTACCTCTATGCCGACATCTCCGACCGCACCAACAACGCCCAGGAGTTCTGCGCCCGCATGCTGGCCGAGGCTGGCGTCGCCGCCTCCCCCGGCGTCGATTTCGACCGCCGCCGCGGCCATCGCTTCCTGCGCTTAAGCTATTGCGGGCCGGAAGCCGACATGGCCGAGGCGGCGCGGCGGCTGGCACGCTGGCGCTGAAGCCCCCACGCCGCCGCGAAGCCGGAATTGACGAAAGCTTGACCGCGGCAACCCTGCCCGCGCCGATCACACCGCGTTGCGCGGAGTTGCCGGTTCCCATCAGCGAATCTACAACATACCGCCGATGCGCCGGCCGCGGCATCGGCGCCCGCCGCCAGAGGAATCCGTCCGCATCATGCGTTCCATCATGGAATGGCTGTTCGATCCCCAGGGCCTGACCCCGCATGGCTTCTGCCTGCTGTGGCAGCCGGAACTGATCGTGCTGCATGCCGTCTCCAACATCGTCACTGGCCTTGCCTATTTCTCGATCCCGCTGGCCATGGCCGTCTTCGCCCGCAGGCGGCCCGACCTCGCCTATGCGCCGGTGGTGTGGCTGTTCGTCGCCTTCATCCTGCTGTGCGGCGCCACCCATTTCCTGGGCCTTGCCACGCTGTGGGTTCCCGCTTACGCGCTGCAGGGCGTGGTGATGGCCGCCACCGCCGTGGTCTCGGCGGTGACGGCGGTGGCGCTGTGGGTCATGATGCCCCGCCTGCTCGCCCTGCCCTCCCCCCTACAGATGCGCGAGGCCAACGCGGCCCTGCGCGCCAGCCAGGCGCATTACCGCGCGAGCTTCGAACGCTCGCCGGTGCCGCTGCAAACGCTGGACCGCACCGGCGTGTTCACCGACGTGTCGGACAGCTGGGCGGAGCTGTTCGGCTACAGCCGCGCCGAAATCGTCGGCCGCCACCTGCGCGAAATCGACGCCCCCGGTTCCACCTCCTGGAACGAGGCCGACCGGCAGCGCCTGTTCGCCGACGGCAAGGTGCATGACATGGAGCGCCGCTACGTCCGCCGCGATGGGGAGGTGATCGACGTCCTGGTATCCGCGCGGCTGGAACAGCTTGGCGACGAAGCCGGGGTGGTCTGCGTGGTCACCGACATCACTGCCCGCAGGCGCACCGAGGAGGCTTTGCGCGCCGCGGAGGAACGGCTGCGGCAGGCCGAGAAGATGGAGGCGATCGGCCAGCTCACCGGCGGCGTCGCGCACGACTTCAACAACATGCTCCAAGGCATCGGCGGCTGCCTGGACATGATGGAGCGGCGCGTCGCCCAGGGCCGCATAGCCGAGGCCGCGCGCTACCTGCCGCCGGCCCGCCAGGCCATCGACCGCGCCGCCCACCTGACCAACCGCATGCTCGCCTTCGCCCGCCGCCAGACGCTGCAGCCCCGCGCGGTGGACCCCGACCAACTCGTGCGCGGCATGGAGGAATTGCTGCGCCGCACGCTCGGCCCCGCCGTGGACCTGTCGCTTAGCCTGCACGACGGCGTCTGGCTGATCCTGTGCGACCCCAACCAGATGGAAACCGCGCTGCTGAACGTGGCGATCAACGCCCGCGACGCCATGCCCGAGGGCGGTCGGTTGATCATCGGCACCGAAGACCGCGCGATCGGCCCCGACGAGGCGCAGGAGGATGCGCCCGCCGGCCCCTACGTCGTGATCAGCGTGACCGACACCGGCACCGGCATGTCGGCAGCGACAATGGAGCGGATCTTCGACCCGTTCTTCACCACCAAGCCGCTCGGCCAGGGCACCGGGCTCGGCCTGTCCCAGGTCTATGGCTTCGTGCGCCAATCGGGTGGCTTCGTGCGCGTGCGAAGCGCGCCAGGGCAGGGCACCACGGTCACCATCCACATGCCCCGCCACGCCGTGGTGACGGACCAGGAGCCCGCCACCGCGCCGGCCGCCACGCCCCTGCGGGAGACGCCGACGGTCGATGGCGCCCGCGTGCTGGTCGTCGAGGACGACGCCGCCGTACGCGCGGTGATCAGCGAGTCCCTGCACGACCTGGGCTGCACCGTGCTGGAGGCCAATGACGGCACCGCCGGCTGGCAGATCGTGCAGTCGGACACGCCGCTCGACATGATCATCACCGATGTCGGCCTGCCAGGCATGAACGGCCGCCAACTTGCCGACGCGGCACGCCTCCGGCGCCCCGGGCTGCCGGTGCTGATCATCACCGGCTACGCCGGCACGGCGCTGGCCGACCTCACCCTTCCGGAAGGCATGCGCCTTCTGCGCAAGCCCTTCACGCTGGATGCGCTGAGCCCGCTGGTGGTGGAGATGCTGGCGAGCGTGGCGGCCGCCGATCCGCAAGTCAGCTGAGCCTGAACGAAAGGCGGCCGCCGGGGTGCCCCCTGGCGGCCGCTGCCGGTATGGCCGGTGGGCGGGCTACAGCGCCGCCAGCACTGCCTCGGCACGGCTGACGTCGAAGCCGCCGGCGGCTTCGACCGCGATGTGGCTTACCTTGCCGTCCACCGCCACCAGCACAAAGCGCTGGCAGCGCACGCCCATGCCGCGCGCCACCAGGTCCAGCTCCAGGCCCATCGCCTTGGTCAACGCCGCCGAGCCGTCCGCCAGCATGGTGATCTTGCCGTCCGCCGACTGCGACTTGGCCCAGGCGCCCAGCACGAAGGCGTCGTTCACCGCCATGCACACCACCTCGTCCACGCCCTTGGCCTTCAGCGCGTCGTGGTTGTCCACGAAGCCCGGCAGGTGCTTGGCGCTGCAGGTGGGCGTGAACGCCCCCGGCACCGCGAACAACACCACCTTGCGGCCCTTGAAGATCTCGTCGGTGGTGACCGGCTTCGGCCCCTCCGCCGTCGCCTTCGTCAGTGTCATAGAGGGAATCTGGTCGCCTACCTTGATCATATGGCCCTTGCCTTGCTCGTTTCTGGTTGCCCCGGCGGCCGTTCCGCCCGCGCTGCTGTCTAGCGCCGGGCGCGCGCGAAGTCACGCAGGGTGCGCACGCCCGCGCCCCGTCCGCGTGCCGCTTGCACGGCGGCCCCACTCCACCAACATTGGCGTCATGGCACGCAAAACCACCCCCGCCGCCCCGGCCGAGGTCGAGGCCGACCCCCTGGCCGATATCGCATCGGCACTGCCCGGCCCGTGGCTCACCGGCCAGATGCTGATCGCCATGCCAAACCTCACCGGCAGCGTGTTCGCCCGCAGCGTCATCTACCTGTGCGCCCACACGCCCGACGGCGCCATGGGCATCGTGCTCAACCAGCCGCTCGCCAGCCCCAGCTTCGAGGACCTGCTGAACACCCTTGGCGTCGCCCCCCTGCCGCCCGCCCGCACCATCCGCCTGCATTCCGGCGGGCCGGTGGACAACGGCCGCGGCTTCGTTCTGCACACCACCGACTGGAAGGGCGAAGGCAGCCTGGTGGTCGACGACCGCGTGGCGCTGACCGCCAGCCTGGACATCCTCAAGGCCATCGCCGAGGGCGGCGGCCCGGAACAGGGGCTGCTGGCGTTGGGCTATTCCGGCTGGGGACCCGGCCAGCTCGACCGCGAGATGCAGCAGAATTCCTGGCTGTCCGTACCCGTCACCGCGGAGGATTTCGGCCTGCTGTTCGATTCCGACCACGGCAGCAAGTGGCGCCGCGCCCTCGGCCGGCTCGGCGTCGATCCGGTCCTGCTGTCGGACGCCGCCGGGCGCGCCTGATCCACACCGATTCCGCTTGCAACCGCCCGACGCGGGGGCGCAGGCTTCGCCGATGCGCTGGATCGGAATGGTTTTCCTTTTCGCATCGCTCCTCCTGCCCCGCGCCGCCGCCGGGGAGCGCAGCGTCGACCTCGCCCTGGTCCTGCTGACCGACGTCTCGCGCAGTGTCGATGAGCGCGAATACGCCATGATGAAGGAGGGCTACGCCACCGCGCTGACCGATCCGCGCGTGCTCGCCGCCATCGCCGGCGGGGCGCGTGGCGCGATCGCCCTGCGCTACGTGGAGTTCGCCGGCGCGCATGAAGTGCGCACCCTGGTCGGCTGGACCGTGGTGCACGACCCCGCCTCCGCGCGCGCCTTCGCCGACCTGGTCCGCCAGGCCCCGCGCGCCTACTGGGGCCGCACCTCGATCTCCGCCGGCATCGAGCACGCCATCGCCGCCCTCGGCCCCGATCTCGCCTCCGCCGGGATCGAGGCGGAACGCCAGGTCATCGACGTCTGCGGCGACGGCACCAACAACAGCGGCCGCGAGGCCACCGCCGCGCGCGACGAAGCTGTCGCCGCCGGCATCACCATCAACGCCCTGGTGATCCACAGCGACCCCACCAACGCCTGGACCGCCGCCCATGTGAACCCGCCCGGCGGCCTCACACAGTGGTTCCGCGACAACGTAATGGGCGGCCCCGGCGGCTTCGTGCTGGAGGTGGAGGACTTCGAAAGCTTCGGCCACGGCATCACCCGCAAGCTGATCACCGAAATCGCCGGGCCAACTGCCAATTCCGTGAGGTTTGCGCAAAGATAAGGAAGCGGTTCTTTTTTGAAAAAAAGAACCAAAAAACTTTTCCGACTTTGCACCACTTTTACCGGGTCAAATGCGGTGCAATGGTAAGAAAGTCTTTTTGCTTCTTTCTCTTCAGAAAAAGAAGATTCTTTCTCCTTCCCTTCCCACCTTTGACCCCGCCCGCCGGCCGCGCAACACTGCGGCACCTGAACGGGAATCGCATCACATGGAAATCCGCAACCTCGGCGCCTCGGGCCTGCGCGTCTCGGCCATCGGCCTCGGCTGCAACAACTTCGCCGGCCGCATCGACCTGGAGGCCACGCGCCGCGTGATTCACAAGGCGCACGACCTCGGCATCACCCTGTTCGACACTGCCGACGTCTACGGCAACCAGGGCGGCTCCGAGAGCTTCATGGGCGAAGTGCTCGGCGAAATGCGCAACAACATCGTGCTCGCCACCAAGTTCTGCATGCCGATGAGCGACGACGGCCGCAAGCAGGGCGCCTCGCGCCACTATATCATGCAGGCCGTCGAGGCCAGCCTCACCCGCCTGAAAACCGACTGGATCGACCTCTACCAGGTCCACCGCTTCGACCCGCTGACCCCGATCGAGGAAACCCTGCGCGCGCTGGACGACCTCGTCCGCCAGGGCAAGGTCCGCTACGTCGGCTGCTCCAACTGGGCCTCTTGGCAGATGACCGAGGCGGCATGGATCGCCCGCGGCGCGGGGCTGAACCACTTCGTCTCCTGCCAGGACGAGTATTCGCTCGTGGTGCGCGACGCGGAGAAGGAACTGATGCCCGCCGCCCGCCACCTCGGCATGGGCCTATTGCCGTATTTCCCGCTCGCCTCGGGCCTGCTGACCGGCAAATACCGCCGCAACGCCCCGATGCCGGAAGCCTCGCGCCTCACCACCACCCAGCGCCTTGCCGACCGCTACCTCACCGACAACAACTGGGCTGTCAGCGAGAAGTTGATCGACTACGCCGAATCCCGCGGCCACACCGCGCTGGAGCTGGCTTTCAGCTGGCTGCTCGCCCAGGCGCCAGTGTCCAGCGTTATCGCCGGCGCCACCAAGCCCGAGCAGCTGGAACAGAACGTCAAGGCCGGCAACTGGGCCATGACCGCCGACGACCTGGCCGAGATCAACCGCATCACCGCCGGCTGAAACACCGAAGGGGGGCGGGAAAAGCCGCCCGCCCCCCGCCAGGTTCAGGCCGCCGCGGCGTCCTCGCGCGTGGCCTTCGGCTTCAGCGCGGCGCCGATATAGCTGCGCAGGTCGGCCAGGAAATCATTGCCGCGGCGCGTGCGGGTCACCAGCACCGAGCGCCGGTCGCGCGGATCGGGCGCGCGCTTGGCCAGCCCCAGTTCCGCCAGCCGATCCAGCGATCGGGTGATCGCGGGCTTGGACACTTCCAGCCGCGCTGCCAGGCCGCGCACCGTGTGCGGCCCATCCTCCAGATAGGTGATCAGGAACACGCCGAACTGGCGTGCCGACAGGTCGGGCCCGTCACGGCGGACGGCTCCCACCACCGTGTCGCGTAGAATTCCGAGCATTCGTTCCGGGGTCGTGATGGCTGCCATGGGTTATCCTCCTGAAAGGGGCGAGGGCGCGGGTCGGACGGAACGCACAGCAAATCGGAGGGTTAGCGGGTGCGGACATCGTTTCGCTTCATGGTAAGGTGGCGTACAAAGCAACGAAAATCTAGCGTTAAATTGCCGTTAAAGGTTAATTATTGTTTCTGATGCCGGTACAGCCCCGCAACATCGCCCGAAGCCCCTCCCCCGCAGCACCAGGCGATGGGCGCGGAAAGCGTCGCCGGTACCGCACGACGCCGACCGGAAACCACCGCGGCCACGATACGCCACTAACGAAACTATCCTGAGTTGGCATTGGTTCCCGGTTTTCTGCCGGGATTTGGTTACGAAATAGTGTACGTCACCACCCGCTCTCGTCTGCCGTAGCCATTCCCCGACAATCAACGATTCCCGGCCATGATTCTTGCTATGATACCGAGCCTCGTTGCCTTCGATTCATGGAACGGGAGCAAGGCTGGGCTCTGCCCAGACCCGCCAGGGGCCAAGCCCCTGGACCTTAGCATTTTTGAACGTAACGGGATCAGAGGGCCGCCGGCCCTTCGCGGTTCCCCCGTGGCGCGGCGGCAAAGCCCTGGCCTTGCCTGCTCTCATGGGTTGAGAGTTCCACGCGTTGATATAAGAACATGGACGCACCGGCGCGAACCAACGGGAGGGCACGGGTATGGCCATATTGGCACCACCGGCAACAGGCGAGTTCCTGCTCCGCCGCACGCCGGACCAGATCCTCGGCCCCTTCTACCCCATCCGCCGCACCCCCGACCGCAGCGGCGACCTTACCCAGGGCGGCCGCGCCAAGGGCCTCGTGCTGCACCTCGCCGGCCGCATCGCCCGGCTGGACGGAACCCCCGTCGCCGGGGCCGAAGTCCAGATCTGGCAGGCCAACAGCCATGGCCGCTACCGCCACGACGGCGACGTCAACCCCGCCCCACTCGACCCCAACTTCAACGGCTTCGCCGAACTGGTCACCGGCCCCGACGGACGCTACGCCTTCACCACCATCAAGCCCGTCGCCTACCCGACCAGCCCGACCACCTGGCGCCCCGCCCACATCCACTTCCGCGTCACCACGCACCTGGAACAGTTCGTCACCCAGATGTACTTCGCCGGCGACCCCTACAACGATTCCGACCCGTTCCTGCGCAGCGCCCGTCGCCCTGAAGCCCTGATCGTCAGCCCGCAGCCCCCCGCGCCGGACCAAGACCCCGAGTCGCGGCAGGTGGAATTCAACATCGCACTGGCGACGGGTTGATCAGGAGAAAGGAAGCACTTCTTTTTCTGTAGAAAAAGAAGCAAAAAGACTTTCATTCATTCGCTCGCCGTCGGCAACCGGCGAAAGTGATAGAAGTTTTTTGCTTCTTTTTTTCAAAAAAGAACTGCTTCCTTACTGACTTGCCCAAACAATCCGATGCATCCAAACCACATCCGACAGGTCGAAAGAATAATCGGGATAGGCCGGGTTCAGGCTTTTGAGCTCGATTCGCCGCGCCGACCGCCGCGACAGCACCTTGGCCATCACCTCGCCGGCTTGGGTCCGCGCCACCACCCGGTCGCCCCGCCGCAGCGGCGCGGCCGGCGAGACGATCACCAGGTCGCCGTCGCGGTACATCGGCTCCATCGAATCCCCGCTGATTTCCAGCGCATAGGCATTCGGGTCTGAAACTTCCGGCAGCCCCACTTCGTCCCAGCTTCCCCCCACCGGGAAGCCGCCATCGTCGAAGAACCCCTCGCCGCCCGCCTGCGCCAGGCCGATCAGCGGAATGCGCCGAGTCGCCACCGACCGCCCGGTCGCCGGCAGCGCCCGCGCCCCGCCCACCAGGGCCGCGAACCCGTCGAACCCCGCGCCCACGGCGCCCAGCGCCTTGGCCACGCTCTCCGTGCTCGGCCAGCGCGCCCGCCCGTCGGGCATGATCCGCTTGGAGGGGTTGAACGTCGTCGCGTCCAACCCGGCCTTTTTCGCCAGGCCGGAGGCAGAGAGCCCGTGCTCCGCTGCCAACGTGTCCAGGGCGCGCCATACATCGCCATGCTTCATCGCAATTCCCCTGCCCGGGTCGAAGCCGCTGATCCGCGTCAAGCGTCGCGTGCGACTCGGGATGCATGATAGCTATAGGAAATTGGCCCGATTCGTCTAGGAAAAAATAGCGAAATCGCTCTTGCAACGGACGGCCGTCGCTGCTTGTATGTTCACGATGTGTTCCAAACTCGTGGACAGGACGCCCGCCATGACCCCTCGCCAGCCGATCATGACCCTCTCGACCATGAATCTCCGACGCCCCGCGCCGAGTGCCGACACCATGCCCCCCCTGCCCCGCCGCGCGGCGCCGGCCGCTGCTGCCTCCAGGTCGGATAAGCCCCGTCTGCCGCTCCCGCTGCGCCCCGAGGTTTCGCGGCGTACGCCGATCGGCCGCCCTTCCCTGCCCGGTACCGTGCCGTTCGCCGATGCCGCGCAGGCGTGGTTCTGGACACTCAACTGCCTTGCCGCTCGCCGCGACGGCAGCAGCAATTACGGTAGCCATCGCATCCCGCGCCCCTGCGACCCCGACGACGTGATCCGCGCGCTGGACCTGCTGCATCGCCGCGGCGGCATCAACGTGGACCACGCCCGCGTCTTGCGCCGCTGGGGCGAACGCGGCGCCGTCCCGAACCCCGACTCGCCCAAGCACCACGACGACGCCGTGCTCTGGGCCGAGGCGATGGAGCGGCTGGAGGGCTTGCTACGCGCCAAGGGCATCGTCGGCCGCGAAGTTTCCTAGAAAAACTAATCTTTCTAGGTATTTTTTCCTTGACACCCCTTCGCCTACCGCCCTAGCCTGCCTCCATCGACGACGCAGCCAAATCTGCCCGGCGACCTTCTTCCCCCGTTCTCGGGCCGCGGTTCCTTCGGAGTCGCGGCCCATTTTTTTTGGAGCCGCCCCATGCCCTTCGCAATCCGCAACCTCTCGGTGCTCGCCTACGCCCAGGGCTTCACCCTCTGGCACTACCGCGCCGCCGGCAGCCCGATGGCCGGCATCGCCGCCGCAGGCTTCTTCGACCCCGCCGGGGACCTCGTGGCAGCCGGCGACATGATGCTCGTCTCCGCCGCCGATGGCGGCCGCGTCCTCTTTGTCACCACCGTCAGCGAAGCCGGCAGCGTCGCCACCACGCCGCTCGCCGGTTAGGTATCGGGCCAGGCGGTACGGCCCTGCGCCGTCCGCCTTCCCAAACCCAGCCAATGACGGCACATAGCAGCGCATGTACACCGCCTTCGCCTCTGCCCTCATGCCGCTGCTGCGCCGTATGGACCCGGAGGCAGCGCACGGCTTCGCGCTGTCCGCCCTGGCGATGGGCCTGGCCGGCCGCGACCGCACCCCGCCCTCGCCGCGGCTTGCGGTCGATGCCATCGGCCTGCATTTCGACAGCCCAATCGGCCTGGCCGCCGGCTTCGACAAGAACGCCCGCGCCCTGCCCGCCCTCGCCCGCCTCGGGTTCGGCTTCGTCGAGGCCGGCACCGTCACCCCCCGCCCGCAGGAAGGCAACATGCGCCCGCGCCTCTTCCGCCTGTCGGAAGACCGCGCCGTCATCAACCGCATGGGCTTCAACAACAACGGCATCGACGACTACACCCCCCGCCTCGCCGCCGCCCACCCCCTCCTCGCCCGCCTCGGCGTCCCCCTCGGTGCCAATGTCGGCATCAATAAGGACGGCGCGGACCCCGAGCGCGACTACCCTGCCCTGATCGCCGCCGTCGCCCCGCATTGCGACTACGCCGTCATCAACGTCTCCTCGCCGAATACCCCAGGCCTGCGCGACCTTCAGGGCGAGGACCGCCTGCGCGCGATTCTGCGCGCCGTCACCGCCGGCGTTCCCACCCGCCCCAAGCTGCTGGTCAAGGTCGCCCCCGACCTCTCGGACGACGGCCTGCGCAGCGTCGTCGACACCGCGCTGGAGGAAGGCCTCGACGGCCTGATTGTCAGCAACACCACCATCCGCCGCCCGCCCGGCCTGCGCGCGCCCAATGCCAGCCAGCCCGGCGGCCTCTCCGGCCGGCCGCTCAAGCCGCTCGCCCACCAGGCGCTGCTCACCGTCGCCCGGCATCTCGCTTCCCAGGGGGCTTCCCAGGGGGCCGCCCAGGGAGCAGGCAGCCGCCTGCTGCTGGTCGGCGTCGGCGGCATCGCCACCGGCGAGGACATCCTGGCCCGCATCCGCGCTGGCGCCAGCCTGGTCCAGGTCTATACCGAATTCTCCTATGCCGGCCCGGCGCTGATCGGCCGCATGAAGCGCGAACTCCTCGCCGCCCTCGACCGCCAGGGCTTTGCCACCATCACCGACGCCACCGGCGCCGACCTCTGAAGGGCCACATGAACCACCTGACCGGCTTCGAGCCCCTTGCCCGGCGCTACAGCGGCTTCATCCTCGACCTATGGGGCGTCATTCATGACGGAGTGAAGCCTTATCCCGGCGCCGCGGACTGCCTCGCGCGCATCCGCGACCTTGGCAAGCCCGCCGTGCTGCTCTCCAACGCCCCCCGCCGCGCCCACGCCGCCCAGGCCGCCTTGCGCGCCATGGGCCTGGCCGACGACCTCTACACCGGCATCCTCACCTCGGGCGAAGCCACCCACGCGGCCCTGCGCGACCGCACCGACCCCTGGTTCGCCGGCCTCGGCCGCCGCATGTACCACCTCGGTCCCGACCGCGACCGCAACGTTTTCGAATCCCTCGACCTCGTGCTCGCCGACCGCCCCGAGGAGGCCGACTTCGTTCTCAACACCGGCCCCGACGACCTCGGCGGTCCCACCGAAGTGTCCGACTGGGAAGCCCTGCTGCAATCCTTCCGCCGCGCCAACCTGCCCATGATCTGCGCCAATCCCGACCTCGAGGTGATCCGAGGTGGCACCCGCGTGATCTGCGCCGGCGCGCTGACCCAGCGCTACGAGGAGATCGGCGGCAACGCACGCTGGCTCGGCAAGCCCGACCCGGCCGTCTACACCCCGGTGCTGGCCATGCTCGGCACGGGTCCCGGCGACACGCTGGCGGTCGGCGACTCGCTGCGCACCGACATCGCCGGCGCGAAAAGCCGGCACATCCCCTCCTGCTGGGTCCTCGGCGGCATCCACGAAGCCGAACTCGGCACTGATTCCGCCCGCATCAACGAGGCCGCCTTCGCCGCCGGGCTCAGCCCGGTGGCAGTGCTGCCACGCTTCGTCTGGTAAGCCATTCAAAGGCAAGGCCAGGGTTTTGCACCAGGGACCAAGCCCCTGGCGGGTCTGGGCGGCGCCCAGCCTTGCCTTGTCTTGACTTCCTTCACTTTCGCCCCCGCCCCCGCCGCTTGGCTGGGTCGTAGCCGCCGCCGCCCGGGCCCATCGGCTTCGGCGTGTGGTCCTTTCGAGGCCGCATGCTGGCGCTGGTGGCCGGCGGCGGTTCCAGCCCGAGGTCGAGCGCCTCCAGCCGCTTGATTTCGTCGCGGAGCCGTGCGGCATCCTCGAACTCCAGGTCCGCCGCCGCCGCGCGCATGCGCTTCTCCAGCTCGGTGATGGAGGCCTTGAGGTCCTTGCCGACGAACTCTGTGGTTCCGCCGCCTTCCACGGGGGAGACGGTCACGTAGTCCTGCTCGAACACGCTTTCCAGCACCTTGCCGATCTGCTTGCGGATGCCCTGGGGCGTGATGCCGTGGGCCTCGTTCCAGGCGCGCTGGCGGTTGCGGCGGCGATCGGTTTCCTCGATGGCGAAGCGGAGGCTGTCGGTCATGCGGTCGGCGTAGAGAATGACGCGGCCGTCGATGTTGCGCGCGGCGCGGCCGATGGTCTGGATCAGGCTGGTGCGGCTCCGCAGGAAGCCTTCCTTGTCGGCATCGAGGATGGCGACGAGCTGGCATTCGGGGATGTCGAGGCCCTCGCGCAGCAGGTTGATGCCGATCAGCACGTCGAACACGCCCAGGCGCAGGTCGCGGATGATTTCGATGCGTTCCAGCGTGTCCACGTCGGAATGCAGGTAGCGGACCTTCACGCCGTTTTCGTTGAGGTATTCGGTGAGGTCCTCGGCCATGCGCTTGGTCAGCACCGTCACCAGTACGCGGCCGCCCAGTTGGGACACGGTGCGGACTTCGGCCAGCAGGTCGTCCACTTGGCGTTCGACCGGGCGGATCTCGGTGACCGGGTCGATCAGGCCGGTGGGGCGGATGACCTGTTCGGCGAAGGTGCCGCCGGTGCGCTCCATCTCCCACGGGCCGGGGGTGGCGGAGACGAACAGGGTTGGCGGGCGGAAGCTTTCCCACTCGGCGAATTTGAGCGGGCGGTTGTCGATGCAGGAGGGCAGGCGGAAGCCGTATTCGGCGAGGACGGATTTGCGCGCGTGGTCGCCGCGTTCCATGCCGCCGATCTGGGGGACGGTGACGTGGGATTCGTCGACTATCAGCAGCGCATTCTCGGGCAGGTATTCGAACAGGGTGGGCGGGGGTTCACCGGGGTTGCGGCCGGAGAGGTAGCGGGAATAGTTCTCGATCGACTTGCAGGCGCCGGTGGTTTCGATCATTTCGAGATCGAAGGTGGTTTTCTGTTGCAGGCGTTCGGCTTCGAGCAGTTTGCCGTTGGTGGTGAAGTAGTCCAGCCGCTCCTTCAGCTCCTGCTTGATGTCCTGGACGGCCTGCTGGAGGGTGGGCCGGGGTGTCACGTAGTGGCTGTTGGCGTAAATGGTGATGGTGTCGAGCTTTGCCGTGGTCTCGCCGGTGAGGGGGTCGAATTCGGTGATGGCTTCGATCTCGTCGCCGAACAGGGTGACGCGCCAGGCGCGGTCTTCGTAGTGGGCGGGGTAGATGTCCACCACCTCGCCGCGCAGGCGGAAGGTTCCGCGCTGGAAGGCGATGTCGTTGCGGCGGTATTGCAGTTCGACCAGGGCCTTGGCGAGGCGGTCGCGGTCGATGCGGCCGCCGGGTTCAAGTTTTACCACCATCTTGGAATAGGTCTCGACCGAGCCGATGCCGTAGATGCATGAGACGGAGGCGACGATGATGACGTCGTTGCGTTCCAGGAGGGATTGGGTCGCCGCGTGGCGCATGCGGTCGATCTGTTCGTTGATCTGGCTGTCTTTTTCGATGTAGGTGTCGGTGCGGGGGACGTAGGCTTCAGGCTGGTAGTAGTCGTAGTCGCTGACGAAGTATTCGACGGCGTTGTCGGGGAAGAAGGACTTCATCTCGCCGTAGAGCTGGGCGGCCAGGGTTTTGTTTGGTGCGAGGATGAGGGTTGGTTTCTGGACGGCTTCTATCACCTTGGCCATGGTGAAGGTTTTGCCGGAGCCGGTGACGCCGAGGAGGACCTGGTCGCGTTCGTTCTGGGCGAGGCCGGCCACCAGTTCGCGGATGGCGGTGGGCTGGTCGCCGGCGGGTTCGTAGTCGGAGACGACCTTGAGCCGGGTGGTGGCGGGCTTGGGGGGCTGGCGGATCGGCTTGAAGAGGACGGCTTCGCGGGGGGGGGCGAGAAGCTGGGACATTGGGGGCTCCGGAAGGCGGAGGGGAGACTAGCACGTTCGAGATGGGGTGACGGGAGCGGGATGCCAGCCCTGGTTAGTTGATGTTATAACGTTGTGCTGAGTGGACGTGC